>JAISTZ010000127.1 GCA_031272345.1 Spirochaetaceae bacterium
AGGGGCGTCAGGGTGATTCCGATGCGGGAGATTCTTTCAAAGCCGGAAATTCAGAAGGAGGGGCTTTTTGAGGGGATCACCGGCCCCGGAGACGGGGCCCTGGGGGGCAAACTCCGGCAGGAACAGGAACGGCTCCGGCAAAGGCTCCTCCAGGTGCGGGGTGACGCGGAGGGGGCCGCCGCCCTGTGCAGGGCCGCCCTGGAAAAGCGCAACCCCGCCTGGGAGGGGCTCTTCAAGACCCTCGACGGCATCGACCGCCGCATCCGGGAGAACCCGGCCCGGCAAGCCCTGTCCCTGGCCTTTCCGTCGCCCCAAAAGCTGGAAGCCGAATTTGCGGCCCTTCCCCCTGAGCGGGACCCCCGCCGGGCGAATATGCGGCGGTCCCTCACGCTTTACAGCCGGATCGCCGATGCCGGGGCCGAATGCGCGAAGGCCCTCACTCAAGCAGGGGCTTCCCAAGGCGCGTGATGTGCTCACGAAGGGCGGGGGTTGTCAGGTCGGAGAAAATGCTGACATCGACAAAATAGGGCATATCGGAATCGTCAAAATCGCAGCGAAGCCTGGCAAGGTCGTCACGGGTAAAGCCTGAGTCCGTGTAGAGGGAGATGTCTATGTCGCTTCCAGGGCGGTAATCGCCCTTGGCCCTGCTGCCATAAATGACGACCTTTTGTATACCCCTATATTTTTGCAACAGGGTTTGAATGGTCTTGATGGTGTACTCGGACAAGCCGAAGGACTCAGCCATTTTTCTGCTCCGCGGCATAGTTTTGCATTGTTTCGGCGAAGGCGTTAAGTTCCCCCCAATAACGCCCCGTGATTGCCGCGACAACCCGGTCTTTAGTTGCCTCGTCATAGGTGTGCGCCGCCTCGTTGCGGCTGTCAATCATACCCATCCATATCTGTCCGTCAGCAATCAGGCCCTGGTTGAAAGCGTGCCGCACGGAATCCTTTGACCCGATGATTCCGGTAATGCCTTTCATTGACAAAAAGTCCTTCATCACGTTCCAGGCAAGCTCAAAGGTGAACTCGAATGCCTTGACCATGCCCTGCTCTTCGATGTCGCTCAACGCGCGTTCCCCTGCCAGCGCGACCACATCGTCCAGCCGTTTCAGCGCCTTTGTGTAATTGTCAAATCGTTGCAGCCAGCGGATGTCCTTGTCCATGGAAGGTACGATACCGGAAATCCCCTGAAAAATCTAGAGATTATCCAGGGCGGCCCTGGCGATGGGGTCCCCGGGGTTGTATTCCAGGGCGGCGCGGAACCATGTGGCGGCCTCGGTTTTGTTATGGGTCTTGAGTTTCAGAACCCCCATGTTGGACATGATCTTGGGGTCCTCCGGGTTCAGCTCCAGGGCCGAAAGGAGGTCACCCTCGCTCTCGGCGTAGAGGCCCAGCTCCATGTCGCAGATGGCCAGCTCGTTCCAGGTGTCCCCTGTCCCGCCGCCCCCGCACCGGACAGCCTGCCGGAAGGCCCGCTTCGCGTCCCCGAAGCGGCCCAGGAGCCGGAGCCCCCAGCCCAGGAGGAACCAGGCGTTCCACACATCCCCGTGGGCCTCCAAAAAGTCCCGGATAAGGCGGATTCCCTTTTCTTCCTGCCCCGAGGAGATGAGCTCGTAGGCGGACTTAAACCGCTCGTCCTCAAGGTTTTGGGTGTCGATGTATTCGATGCTGTCCAGGGCGATTCCGATTTTTTCGTCCGCCCCTTCCCCGCCGCTCAAGCCCTGGGCCAGGGCGATGTAGGTCTCGAAGCAGTCCTTTGCCCGGGCAAAGTCCCTCCGGCGGAAAAAGAACAGCCCCCCGTTGAAGTGGGCCTCCGGGATGTCCTCTTCCATGGCCCGCTGGTAATAGCGCCGGGCCTCTTCTTCGCAGGCGTCCGCGTCCTCGTGGAGGCCGGACCGGCGGTAAAATTCACCCTTCCGGTCGAGGACGGCGGCGTAGTTGAGGGCGCACAGGCCGTCCTCCGGGGAGAGCCCCCTGAGGGCCAGGCAGATTTCCTCTGCCAGGGCGAAGTCGTCGTTCCGGGCCTTGAGGAGGGCTGCGGCGGACAATTCCTGCTTGATGCCTGGCCGGGCGCGGAGGAGGAGCCGGCGGTAATACCCGGCGTGTTCGTTCTCCGGGTCGTAGGCGAAGACGGAGAGAATCCCCGCCAGAATCATCTCCCCCGGAATCTCCCCGTCCCCTGAAAGCGCCTCCGGGGCCTCCCGCCGCACCGGCAGGGGTATGGCCGGGTCCAGGGGGAAGCCCTTGAGGGAGTCCGTAAAATCCGCCGGGGCGTTCTGCGGGGGGATGAAGGAAACCGAATCGAGGGGAAAATCCATGGCAAGGACCTAGCCGGTGATGCCGGGGATGACCGAATCCCCGGCGCCCTGGGGCTTTTTGAGGGTGGTGATGTAGCTGTTCAGCCGCATTTTAAAGGCCATGGGGATGCTCCCGTCGTCGAACCGGATCACCGCCACGAAGATGTCCCGCCTGTCCTGGACGGATTCCGTGCCCACCACCCGGCCCCGCAGTTCCAGGGGGCCGATGTCGTCAAATTCGAGCCTGAGCAGGGCCTCCTTGTCCAGGATGAATTTTTGCAGGCCCATCAGGATGATTCTTGCGCCCCCGAAGCACAGGTCCCGGAGCACACAGTTCCGGGGCACCCCCTGGATCTGGGCCGCCAGCTCTTCCCGTGCGAGGCCGAGTTTCCGCTTGGTCTCCGGGTTCACCGGGATACGCTCGTCCTTTCTGGAGGCGAAATTGACGGCCGTCTCGATGAAAGCGCCGATGATTTCTATTAAATCGTCCGGGGGGCGCTGGGTGAAGGCCAGGGTGACGATGACGAGCTCATTGGAGTCCCCGAAGGGCGCCACGTTGGCCACCTTGGCGTTCACGAAAAAACTGATCGGCGGATCCTTGGGCTGCAAAAAATGGAACCGCAGGCTGACGCTGGCCTTTTCCTTTACGAGATAGGAATATGCCCCGGAGGTGACTCCGATGATTATCTTTGCCTGGGAAAGGGAGGACGAGTTGATGATGCAGGGCCACTGGGCGTCCGCGCATTTTACAAAAACCTGCCGCGGTTCAAGATTAAGCGCCGCAACGACATCCTTGGTGAAGGTGACTTCTTTATCGTTATAAAGCTCATAGAGCCTGGAAAGCTGCTGGCCGGTCATTATCCCCATATTCAAATAAACTAATAAAAATAAACCGGACCGTCAATGAATTCGCCTTTGCCGGGGTGACAAAAAAATCCGGTTTTTTCGCAAGAAAAACGCAAAAAAAGGTGAAAAAGTTTGACAAAAAACCGATTACCGGTTACAATAAAAAAACTGTTTTTTTGTTCAGTTTGTTCCGATAATGAATATCAAGGTAACAAGGAGATTTTGGATGAAACAGGGCATATTTTTCAGCATAAGTCTTGTTTTAGTGCTTTCGTGCCTGGCGCCGCTTGCGGCCCAGCCTAACACACGGAGCATAGAGACAATCTGTATCGACGATTTCGATACTTCAGAAGGGATGGCCGTAGCGGACTATGCCGCAAGGGCGCATACGAGTCCGGAGCTTTTTGCCCAGGCCCAGCCCGGCGCCGGGAGCGGGGAAGCCGCCGCGCCTGAGCGGTGGACCTGGAGCATCAATAAGAGCAAGTTCATGGCGGAAAACTACCCCAAGTGGGACTACATATCCGGCATACCGAATTCCCTCCGCACTTTAAAAACAGAGGCGGGCGGAGATCCCGGAGCCGCCAAAATTCTGGGAATCCAGGCCAGTTACACCCGGAAGGGGGACAACTGGTTCGAGGTGTATCCCTCCGCCGGCGCGGACGGAAAAAACATCGAAATCCCCCTCACCGGCACGGTCTCCCAGATTGATTTTTGGGTCTGGGGCACCAGATACCGGTATTTCCTGGAGGTCCTTGTCAGGGACGCCGTGGGTCTCGTGCATATCATCCCCGCGGGCGCCCTCGACTTTTCCGGCTGGAAGAACGTTGTCGTAAAAATCCCCGCGGGTATCCCCCAGCGCTCCCGCCTCAGGAGCGGCCCCGAAAGCATGAATTTCGTGGGTTTCAGGATAAAGAGCGATCCCCGGGAATACGTCGACGACTTTGTCGTTTATTTTGACGACCTCAAATACACGACCAACGTGCTGTCCAACATCTACGACGGCTACGATCTCCGAAAATTCAGCTCGAATGGAGGGGCCCGGTAATGAAAAAAAGTATCGCTATCCTGATTTGTTTTTCCCTTGTTCTCGCCGCCTTCGCCCAAACCGGGCAGACAAGCCTTGCGGATTCAAATATTCCCGATGATACGGCCGGAAACGCCCTCACCGAGGTAAGCGTGGATCTGTTCGAGCGGGAGGGCTCCTGGGTGTCGTCCATCTCTCCGGATAACGGGCTCGTCTCATCCCGCCTGTTCGAAGGCAGCCCCGCGGCCAAAACGGCCTACACAACCCCGGAGGGGGAGACTCCCCCGGACACCAAGGTCCTGGGCGTAAAGGTGCAGTTTTACAGGCGCGGGGTAAACACCTTCTACGTCAAAGCCGCGTCCCCCATACCCATAACCGGCGTGGTCAAAACGATTTCCTTCTGGGTAACCGGGCGCAACCAGGCCCACAGGATTTCCCTCATCGTCAGGGACTACTTCTCCCACATATACGAACTCTATGTGGGTGATCTCGCCTTTGCCGGGTGGAAGCAGCTCCGGGTCACCATCCCCCCGTCCCCGGACGGAGAGCGGGGGATCGTGCAGTCCAGCCCCTACTACGGGGACCATCCGGGCCTGAGCATCGTGGGTTTCAAGATCGATTGCAACCCCGTGGAAGCCCGGGGCACGTACTACCTCTACTTTGACGACCTCCGGGCCGTCACGGACGTGTACGACTACAACAATCCCGATACGGATAGTATGCAGGATAACTGGTAGAACCCCAGGCCGGTATTCACACGCTAAAAAAAACTGCCCCAGGCCGGGCAGTTTTTTTTGTCCACGGGGCGCAACATTTTTGTTGACACAATCCGTTTTTTGTGCTAGACTTATCCAATCCGGCGGCTTTGCCGGTAGGGCGGGGGGAGAAGGATTGGTGTGATGGATGAACAGAACGAGAAATACCCCCACACACACAGCGGCAACCGCCGCCGGGCGCGCTTTTATCTCGTAGCCCTTTTCCTGCTCATCGCGGCGGTATTTGTTGGGGGGTGCAGCGACATCTACACCCTGCGGGACTACCTGTATGACCGGGCCTTCGTCCCGGTAGCGGACATCACGGGCATACCCGCCGGGGTAGATGCAGGAGTCCCCCTCCCCCTCTCCTGGGTGGTTATACCGGAAAACGCCACCAAAAAAACAGTTGCATGGTCCGTCTCTGATCCCGGAGAAACCGGGGCAGCCATCACCGGGGGCGTCTTTACGGCCGCGGCGAAGGGCACGGCGAAAATCACCGCCCGGATCACGGACGGCCTGTGGAGGAAGAAGGACTTTTCCAAAAGTTTCACGATTACCGTCATTGGGGAGTATGCCGTCACCTACCACCTGAACGGGGGGACTCTGCCGGAGGACGTGCCCGAAACCTACCTGATCGAGGAACTGCCCTTCACCCTCCCCGTGCCGGACTATGGGGAGAATATCTTCCTCGGCTGGTATGACAACGCCCGGCTCACGGGGAGCCCGGTAACGGAAATTCCCAAGGGAAGCATCGGCCCCAGAGAATACTGGGCGCGGTGGCATGGCTTTATTGATGTCGCTATGACCGAGCAGGCTTCGGAGTCGTTCTGGTCCTACGACAGCGGCACGAAGGTCATCACCTTACAGGACGGCGCAACGGTGACCCTCACGGGCAGCACCATGGAAAACTGTGTTGCGGTAGAGTCCGGCGCGGCGGCAACGGTGATCCTGCAAGACGTCACGATCAACATAAGCGGCACTGGCGGTTGCGCCTTTGACATCGAGGACGGCGCAACGGTAACCCTGCTCCTCTCCGGGACCAATGCGCTTACCAGCGGAGGCGCCGCCGCCGGGATTCATGTCACGGCAGGGCGCAGCCTGGTCATCGACAGCGCCGAAAGCACCGGCGCGGGAACCGCTTTGAGCAGCCACGCCGAAACCGGAAGCCTCACCGTCAGGGGCGGCAGCACAGGCGGCGCGGGCGCAGGGATCGGCGGCGGCATAGCCGAGCCGGGCGGAGAAATCACCATAGCGGGCGGCACGATCACCGCTTATGCAAGCTCTCAAGGCAGCACGTGGCAGGGGGGCGCGGCTATCGGCGGAGGCGGCGAATGGGACGCCGTAGGCGACAAAAATGGAGCCAACCACGCGGGGACCATCCTGATTTCCGGAGGCGTCGTGGATGCCGTGGGCGTCGGCTACAGCGCGGGGATAGGCGGAGGCACCCGCGCGAACAGCGCTCCAGGCAGCGTCACCATTACCGGAGGCACAGTCACCGCGACAGGAGGCTCCCGGGCCGCGGGCATAGGCGGCAGCAACAGAAGCAGTAATGGCGGGAACATCACGATTTCAGGCGGCACGGTGACCGCCACAGGCGGTTTGTACGGAGCGGGTATCGGCGGCGGCTACCTCGGCGCAAGCGGGAATATCACGATTTCAGGCGGTACGGTAACCGCGACAGGCAGCCAGTACGGTGCGGGAATAGGCGGCGGCGATTACGGCTCAGGTGAAACTATTATCATCAATGACGGTACGGTGGACGCTACGGGCGGACAAGGGGGCGCAGGCATCGGCGGCGGCTATTCCGGCACAGGCGGAGCCATTAGCATCAATGGCGGTACGCTGGATGCCACGGGCGGACCAGGGAGCGCAGGCATCGGCGGCGGCTATAGCGGCACAGGCGGGAACATCACGATTTCAGGCGGCGCGGTAACCGCCACAGGATGGGATAACGGAGCCGGAATAGGCGGCGGCGTCGGCGGCGGCGGGGGGACAATCAGCATCAACTCTCCCACAGGAACAAGTCACGGTACGGCTGCAGCCCTCGCACACGGAGGTTATGCGCTCGGCGCCAGCGTCGGCCCCGGCTATAACGGAAGCGGCGGCTCGTTCTCTGGCCCCAACGGGGAAACTTCCTGGCCGGGGGTGTATTCTTATTCGTGGTAGGGGGTAACAGGCATGGACGGAAAACGGCGCCGGGTTGTGATTCTTGAGCTTGACTTATCCGCGCCGCCCGGTTACAATCCCCTCCGTAAGTGGAAGCGTACACCATTGTTGTTCCGGATACCGTGCTTTTGGGCCAGGTCTGCGGAACCAACGACAGCAATTTACGCCTCATCGAAGAACATTTGGGGGTTCCGGTGTTTTCCAAGGGCAACGAACTCGCCATCGCCAAGGGTGACCCCGGCATTTGCCGGGATTTCCGGCACATCATCGACCGCATCACCGACGAGGTCCAGTCCGGGGGGGTGGCCGACGCGGACCTGCTCCAGTCAATCTTCAACGTGGACTCCCCCTCCCAGGAGGACTTCCGCCGCCTTCCCCCTGTCGTCATCCCAGGCGGGCTAAAACGGGTCTACCCCAAGTCCCCCCACCAGGCGGATTTTCTGAGCTGCCTCCGGGAAAAGGACCTGGTGTTCTGTGTGGGCCCAGCGGGGAGCGGCAAGACCTTCATCGGAATCGCCCACGCCCTGGAGGAGGTCCTCTCCCGCAGAAAATCAACCCTCGTCCTCACCAGGCCCGTGGTGGAAGCCGGGGAGAACCTGGGCTACCTGCCCGGGGACCTGGAGCAGAAAATCAACCCCTACCTGCGGCCCCTCTACGACGCCATGGGCTACCTCATCGGCCGTGAGGCGGTCAGGCGGCTCACCGAGAGCGCCGTCATAGAGATAGCTCCCCTGGCGTACATGCGGGGGCGCACCCTGCACAACAGCTTCATCCTCCTCGACGAGGCCCAGAACACCACAATCGAGCAGATGAAAATGTTCCTCACCCGCATCGGCGACGGATCATCGGTATGCGTTACCGGTGATATAACCCAGATCGACCTTCCGGCGCGGACTCCCTCCGGGCTCGTCCACGCGATTTCCATCCTCGATTCAATCGACGGAATCGGAACGGTCTCCATGGACGCCTCGGACGTGGTCCGCAGCCCTTTGGTAAAGAAAATCGTGCAAGCTTATGAACACCATAAAAACTAACCCCGTAAAAACAGATGCCCGCCTCACCCTTATGACGGCCCTCAAACTCCTGGGCGGCTATGTCCGGGAACACTATCAATACCTGGCGGTGCTCCTGTTCACCTTCGCCGCCCTGGGGGCGGTGGCCTTCCTCAACATCGCCACCTCCAACACGATCGTGTCCTATTCCCTCTCGGACTACGAAATCGGCCAGATCGCCGACCGCACCATCACGGCGGTAAAAACCCTCCCGGCGGACGCGGAAAACCCCGCGTCCCTCCTCAAGGGCGAAAAAATCACCCGGAAGGGCTTCCCCATCACCGAGGGGGACTACCAAAAGCTCAAAAAAATGGCCGAGACCCGCTCCTACATCGACTACCGGGCCTTCGCGGACACCATGCTCTACCTCCTTTTGGTGCTGATATTCTGGTTCTTCCTGTTTTCCATCACCGCCCCGGCAGGAAAGGCCAGGACCGGGGAATTCGTCATGTTCTCGTGCTTCCTTGCGCTGATCTACGTGCTCGCGGTCTTTGCCAGGAAAATCCACTTCTTCGACACGGCCTTCGCCCTGCCGATAGCCTCCCCGGGGGCCCTCTGCGTGATTCTCGCGGTGATTATCTACGGCAGGAACGTGGCCGTGGCCTTTTCGGTCATCGTGTTCCTTGTGGTGCTCAACGCGGCGTCCTACGAGGTGGCGGCCCCCCTGTTCGTGCTGGCCTCGTGCATCGCGTCGGTGCGGATCGTGCGGAACATCAGCCGCCGGATCGACATGGTGGCCGCGTCCATCCTCCTTGCCCTGCTGAACACGGTGTTCATGGTGGCCCTTAAGATAATCTTCACCGCCTCCTTCGTGGATTCCCCCACCCTGCTTCCTGCCATCGCGTTCAACGGCTTCATCTCGTGCATCCTCTCCCTGGGGCTCCTTACGCCCCTGGAATACCTCCTGAATACGGCCTCCGTGTTCCGCCTGATGGACCTGTCCGACCTGAACACCCCCCTGATGCGGCGGTTCATGCTGACCGCCCCGGGCACGTACAACCACACCCTCATGGTGGCCACCCTGGCCGAGAGCGCCTGCACGGAAATCGGCGCCAACGCGCTCCTCGCCCGGATTGGGGCCTACTACCACGACCTGGGCAAGATGGAGCACCCGGAATACTTTGTGGAAAACCAGACCGGGTACAACCGGCACGACGAAATCAACCCCAGGCTTTCGGTGGCGGTCATCAAGAGTCACGTAAAAAAGGGGGTAGAAAAATGCCGCCAACTGCACCTGCCCGAGGAGGTGATCAACATCGTAAGCGAACACCACGGGAACGGGGTTATCGCGTACTTTTTCAACGAGGCCAAAAAACAGGAAGAAAACGTTGACCAGGAGGACTTCTCCTACTCAGGCTCACCCCCGGAATCCAGGGAATCCGCGGTGGTGATGCTGGCGGACACGGTGGAGGCCGCGTGCAGGACTCTGGAAAAACCCACGGCCTCCAGGTTAGAAAAATTCATCGACCAGCTCTGCGCCGCAAAGGTCGAACACCACCAGCTCGACCGGTGCAGCCTCACCTTCCGGGAGCTCGACCAGATAAAAAACGCCTTCCTGCAAATCCTCTGTGGGTACTACCACTCCCGCATAGAATACCCGGACCAGAAAGACCCGGACGCCAAAGAAGGGGGCCAGCGCCCCGAAGGCGGCAAGGAATGACGAACACCGTCTACGTGAGCCAGGAAGACCGGGAAGAGCCCCCCCCTGCATTGGCCCGGAACATCGAGGCCTTCGCCCTGGCCGTCCTCGGGGAGCTGGGGATTTCCGGGTGGGAGCTCTCTATCCTCCTCTGTTCGGACCGGTTCATCCGGGGGCTCAACGCCCAGTTCCGCCGCCGGGACGAGCCCACGGACGTGCTCTCCTTTGCCAACGGGGAGGAGGTCCCCGCGGACGGGGGCGGAACGGTCACCCTTGCCGGGGACATCGCCGTAAGCCTGGAGACGATGCGCAGAAACTGCGCCGCCTTCGGCGCTGCCCCCAACGAGGAGCTCAAGCGGCTGATTGTCCACGGGATACTGCACCTGGCCGGGTACGACCACGGGGATTCCCTCGGGGACACCGGGGACCCTCCCTCCCCGATGCTCGCCGTGCAGGAAACGGTCTTACAAAAATTCCATGGGGAGGTTATACTGGGGGATGATGATGGTGATTGACAGGGTGTTCAACTTTTTTAGACGGGGCGAGAAAAAATCCGGCGGTCCTTCGGAGAACGAGACGGAGCTTCTCAACGAAGAAAAGCGGGAGATGATTCGGGGCATCGAGGACCTGTCCGAGACCACCGTGAAGGAGGTGATGATTCCCCGGATCGACGTGGACTTCATCGCCGTGAACACCGCCGAGGACGAACTCCTGGAAAAAATCACCGGGAGCGGGCACTCCCGGTTCCCCGTGTACAGCGAGTCCATCGACAACGTGATCGGCGTCCTCTACGTCAAGGACCTGATAGCGGCCTTTTCCCGGCACGAGCAGATCGACCTGGAAAAGATGGTCCGCAAGCCCTTCTTCATCCCCGAATCAAAACGCATCGACAGCCTCCTGAGGGAATTCAAGCGCCGGCACGTGCACATCGCCGTGGCCATCGACGAATACGGGGGCACCTCGGGGATCGTCTGCATGGAGGACATCATCGAGGAAATCGTCGGGGACATCCAGGACGAGTTCGACAACGAGCAGGAGGACATCGTGGCCCTGGGGAACAAGCAGTGGCTCTGCGACGCCCGGGTCAACCTGGAGGACCTGAACGAGCGGATTCACGCTTCCTTCCCCAACGAGGAATTCGACACCCTGGGGGGCTTTGTCTTTGACCTTTTCGGTAA
>JAISTZ010000002.1 GCA_031272345.1 Spirochaetaceae bacterium
ACACCAGCCGCGCCTCCCCGGTCACCCTGGCGATGACCGCGCCGGAGAGATTCTCCCTTGCGCATTGGTCCAGCACAAGGGCCGCGTCATCCCTGCGTACCACCAGGGCCATGCGCTCCTGGGACTCGGAGATCGCCAGCTCCGTGCCGTCGAGGCCCTCGTACTTCTTGGGCACCGCGTCCAGGTCGATGGTGAGGCCCGGCGCGAGTTCCCCCACCGCCACGGACACGCCCCCGGCCCCGAAGTCGTTGCACCGGATAATCCGCCGGGCAACCTCTGGATTCCTGAAGAGCCGCTGGAGCTTCCGTTCCTCCACGGCGTTCCCCTTCTGCACCTCGCAGGCCGCGCTCTCCACGGAGCGGGCGTTGTGGGCCTTGGAAGACCCCGTGGCCCCGCCGATGCCGTCCCTGCCCGTGCCGCCCCCAACCAGGAGCACCAGGTCCCCCGGCCGGGGCGTTCCGCGAATCACCTGGGACGCGGGGGCCGCGGCGATCACCGCGCCCAGCTCCATGCGCTTGGCAGCGAAGCCCGGGTGGTAGTATTCCCGCACCTGCCCCGTGGCAAGACCGATTTGGTTGCCGTAGGAAGCGAACCCCGCGGCCGCCTCCCTGGTGATTTTGACCTGGGGGAGCTTCCCCGGCAGGGTCTCCTCCCGGCCCGCCCTGGGGTCCCCGCTTCCGGTGACCCGCATGGACTGGTACACCCAGGCCCTGCCCGAAAGGGGATCCCGGATCGCCCCGCCGATGCAGGTGGCGGCCCCGCCGCAGGGTTCTATCTCCGTGGGGTGATTGTGGGTTTCGTTTTTGAACATCAAAAGCCAGGGCTCATCCCCGCCGCCGGTGAACCGGGCGTCGATGCGTACCGAGCAGGCGTTGATTTCCCCGGATTCTTCCACGCCTTTGAGATCCCCTGTCGCCTTGAGGCGCTTCGCCCCGATAACCGCCAGGTCCATCAGGGTGAGGGGTTTTTCCGCCCGGTTGAGGGACCTTTTGAGGGACTCGTAGAGGTCCAGGGACTTTTGTATGTCGCCCTTGAAGGGGCCTTCGGCTATGGTGACGCCGGTGATTTCCGTGTTGAAGGTGGTGTGCCTGCAATGGTCGGACCAGTAGGTGTCCAGGATGCGGACTTCGGTTTCCGTGGGGTCCCGCTTGAGGGAGCGGAAGTAGTCCCGCATGAAGGCCACGTCCGCGCCGTCCATGGCGAGGCCCAGGCGCTCCCGGAAGTCCCGGAGGGCGGCTTCGTCAAAGGCCGTGAACCCCCCTATGACCGGGATGTCCGCCGGGACGGGCGCCGGGGTTTCGAGGGTCTCCGGCAGGGCGAGGCTCGCCTCACGGGAATCCACCGGGTTGATGAGGTGTTTCTTGATTTTGGCGATGTCGTCATTGGAAAGATGACCGGAAAGGGCGAGGACTCTGGCGCACTTCACCCTGGGAGGGGCGTTTTTTGTGCGCGCACCCCCGCCGCCCCCGGAGGCTTCCAGGAGCGAGAGGCACTGCTCCGCCGAGTCCGCCCTCTGGTCGTACTGGCCGGGGAGGTATTCCCAGGCGATCAGGGTGTCCCCCGGCCCCAGGGGGAGGTCTCCCGCGTGGCAGAGGTCGCTTGCGGGCTCGGAAAAAATCCGCCGGGCCGAAAGGGTGAAGGTTTTTTCGGTGATGTTTTCGATGTCATAGCGGTTGACGAGCCGCAGGGCGTCTATGCCCCGGATGCCCAAAAAGCCGGAAAGCTCGTTTTTGAGGGCCGCCGCTTCCTGGGCGAATTCCTGTTTCCGTTCCACAAAAAGCCGAAACATTGCGCCTCCCTGGCCTACCACCGGCCGCTCGCGCCGCCGCCCCCAAAGCCGCCCCCGCCGCCGTGGAAGGAGGAGCCCCCGAAGCTCCCGCCGAATCCGCCTCCAAAGCCGCTGCCCCCGGAAAATCTGCCGGAGCCCCGGCCCCTGCTGGCAAAAAGGAAGGGGAACAGGAACGAAAAGAAGGGCCGCCGCCATCCGAAGGGGTTGATGAGGAGGAGGATGATGCAGAACTCGATGAAGAAGAAGAGACCCGTAAGAAACCCCGCGCCGGAGGGCCCGGTCTCGTCCTGGCCGAGTTCCTCCGGAGCCGCGTCCCCGGTAAGGACTCCCCCAATCACCCTGCACGCTTCGGTGATCCCCGCTCCGTATTTGCCGCTCCTGAACGCCGGTGCGATGATGTTCCGTATGATGAGCCCGCACTTTGCGTCCGTGAGGGTCCCTTCCGCGCCGTACCCCGCTTCTATCCGCACCTCCCGCTCCTGAAGGGCCACCACGAGCAGCGCCCCCAGGTCCGTGCCCTTGTTCCCAAGCTGCCATGCCTCGGCGGTGCGAATCGAGAAGGACTCGATGTCGTCACCCTCCAGGGACGGAATGGTGAGCACCCCTATCTGGGCGTCCGTCCGGCTGTCAAGGTCCAAAAGGACGCGGGTGAGCTCCTCCCGCTCGGCGGTGGACATGATGTACGCCAGGTCGTTCACCGGGCCCTTGAGGGGGGGCGGGTCCAGGGCACAAAGCGCCGGGCACAGGAAGAGGAGGATTGCCGCCCCAAGGAGGGGGACACGGCGTGACGTCGTTACCATAGGGGGTCCTCCAGGATTATCAGGTGATTGCCGAGTTCGTCCGGGTTGGACTTCTGTGCGGGAAAATGCCGGGCAAGGAGTTCCCCGCACCGCTCCACGGCGCGGATAAAGGCCGCTTCCGTGTCTTCCCGGCCGATTCCCGCGGCAAAATCCTCGGCGATGAGGCCCCACAGGTCGTTGGAAATTTTTGCGCTGATTCCCACGTCCGCGATGATCCGCACTTCCCGCTCAAGGTAGGACATGAAGATCAGCACCCCCGAGCGGTCCCGGGTGTTGCATACCCCGGACTGCATGAAAAACCCTTCGGCCCGGCTCTGGACGGCCTGGGCGCGCACACCCCTGGGCACGAGGAGCCGGTCCACCGCCGGGATGTTCGCCGCGGAAAAGAGCAGCGCCACCAGGCCGAAGCAGGTGACGCCGAAAAACGCGGGGAGGAGCCACGCCGGGGTTGACCAGAAGAGCCGCTCCAGGAAGCCCAGAATCACCCCCGAAAATGGCAGAAGAAGAAAAAACGCAAAGGCCCCGCCGAGCACGGAAAAAAGGAGCTCCCAGAACGAATAGGCCGCGCTCTCGGATGCAAGGGCAAGGACGATTTCACCGGTGGTGGCGGATTCGGCCTTTTTGACCGCGGCGCTGATGTTGCCGAGGGCGTCCTCGGATAGGTGAATCTTTTTGAGCATCCCCTTTGTGGTCACTGGAAGGTCACCCTGGGGGCGTTCTGGGCTCCCGGCTCGCTTGCGAAGTACGCCTTGGGGGTGAAGCCCGCCATGTTGGCGATGAACATCCGGGGGAACTGTCTGATGAAGGAGTTGTACCCCTGGACGGTCTCGTTGAACCGCCTGCGCTCCACGGCGATCCGGTTTTCCGTCCCCTCAAGCTGGTCCTGGAGGGCAAGGAAGTTTTCGTTGGCCTTGAGGTCGGGGTAGTTCTCCGCCACCGCGAGGAGCCGCTGGAGCGCCCCGGAAAGCTCCGCCTGGGCCGCCTGGAACCGCTGGAACGCCTGGGGGTCGTTGAGCACGTCGGCGCTCACGTTGATGACCCCCCCGGCCCTGGAACGGGCCTCGGTTACCTGGGTGAGCACCTCGGATTCGTGGGACGCATAGCCTTTGACAGTCTCCACAAGGTTGGGAATCAGGTCGTACCGGCGCTGGTACTGATTCTCCACCTGGGCCCACTGGGCGTCCACAGCCTCGGCCCTGGAGACCATGCTGTTGTAATTGCCCGCATAAAACTGGCAGGCCCCCACCCCCAGGAGCACGATGACTCCGATAACCACAAGGGCTATGATCAATCCTTTTTTCATCAAATACCTCTGTAGACAAATATAGGCAAAAAGAGCGGCCGCGTCAAATCCAGCCCGGGAATCAGCTCGGGCAGGGGCGGCGCGCTTGCTGCGCCTTCAAGGACAGCCTTTAGAGCGCGCCTCTCGCGGGGGGTTATTGAAAAAAAATAAATTTTTCTTTAAATTCCCTTGACAAAC
>JAISTZ010000117.1 GCA_031272345.1 Spirochaetaceae bacterium
GCCGCGGAAGAAATCGTCATCCAGTACGGGGGCTCCATGAAGCCGGACAACGCCGGGGCCCTTCTGGCGCAGAAGGACATCGACGGCGGCCTCATCGGCGGGGCGGCCCTCAAGGCGGACACCTTCGCGGCGATTTGCAAAAGCGCCTAGCCCCTTGCATTAAAGCGCCTTCCGGGGTATACTATATGGGTCTGTTCGCAGGGGCAGTTGGAGAGAAACCAGTTGTGAGGAGTAATTTCAAATGGGTATAGTCGGTGTTTTATTGTTAGTCGTATTCGTCATTATCTGCGTCCTTTTGGTATGCATCGTGCTGATTCAGAGTGAAGAAGGCGCGGGTATGGGGGGGCTCTTCGGAGGCTCAGGGTCCCAGGCCTTCGGGTCAAGGTCGGGCAACGTGATTACCCGCACCACCTACATCCTGGTCACCCTGTTTTTCGTCGCCACCTTCGCCCTGGCCTTCATCAACAAGGCCCCCTCGGTCAAGCGGCTGGACGCCGGGGAGACCCAGGTTCAGGGGACCCCCTGGCTCGATTCCCCGGAGGGTCAGGGGGAAGACGCCGCAGCTCCGGAGGCCGAAGGCGCTGTCCCGGAGGCCGAATAAATGATACTTGGGGAAGTTTTCAGTCCCAGGACAATCACGGTGTCCCTCAAGGGGGAGACCAGGGACGAGGTCTTTGAGGAGCTCATCGATCTTTTGGCCGGGGCCTATCCTGAAATTTCCCGCGCCGATGCACTCCGGGCGGTGAAGGAACGGGAAGCAAAGATGAGCACCGGAATCAAAAAGGGCATTGCGGTGCCCCACGGCAAATCGGCGGACGTAAAGGGCGTGGTGGGGGCCGTGGGCATTTCCCGGCGGGGCATCGACTACGACGCCCTGGACAGTTCTCCGGTCAACCTGGTCTTCCTGCTTCTGACGGACCCAAAGGAGTGCGAGTATCACTTGCAGGTGTTGAACACCCTCTCGAATCTCCTGGACACGGGGGCCTTCCTGTCGGGCCTGACGGACCTGAAGACCCCCCAGGACGTATATAGCAGGATCTGCAAATTCGAGTCCCTTTTGGCGTCCGAGGCTTAGGAGGAAGGGTGGAAACGACCGATGCGACCGATGTAATCCAGGAACTCCTTGATGCGGAACGGGAGGCCGAGACCCTCCTGGACGGCGCAAAGGAAGAGGCCGCACGGAGGCTCTCCAAGGCCAGGGAGGAGGCCGCGGAAAGCTACAAGGCCCGGTACGAGGCCCGGATCGCCGCGCTGGAGGATTCCTACCGGAAACAGGTTGACGGGATTACCGGTAAGTACAACGACGAAATGGATGCCTACAGGTCCTCCTTAAAGAATCAAACCGAAGACTCCAGGGCCTTCAACGCCCTTTTGGATACACTATTAGGAGAGAATGTGAGTGGATAGGTCGGTCGCCGCGGCGTATGAGTACGCCGAAGCATCAGGGATGTTGGCTTCCTCATTCGTGGGTGTGCGGCTGAACAAGCTTTTTGAGCCCCGCACCCTCCAGGAGCTCTGGGGTCTGGTGTTCGGCGGTGAGGCCCCCGCGGTTCCGGAGGTGCTCCTGGCAAAGCAGGTCGAACTCGAAGCGGAGCGCCGGTTTGTGGGGGGCTATATGCGGCTCCTCAAGTCCTATTCCAGGCCCGATCCCGCCGCGGTGGAGCTCCTCCGTTTCTATGACTACGAAAACCTCAAAGAGATAGGCGCCCGCATCTGCTACAAAAAGGAGGGGCGGCCTGACCTGGTGGACATCGGGGACTACTCCATGCTGAACTGGGGCAAGAAGGACAGGTACAAAACCCAGGTTGACGAAGCCGCCCTCGGGAACATGGTCGCGGGGACTCCCGTAAGCTGGTACAAAACCCCCGCCCCGGAGACCCAGGCGGACATGGACTCCCGGCTGGATAAACAATACGTCCTTGCCCTGTGGGAGTCGGTGCAAAAGCTCCCCTCCCGTGAACGCGCCCCCTTCGCGTCCCTCCTCAAGGAAGAAATCGCCGGGTGGAACATCCTGTGGGCCATCCGGCTCAAGTCCTATTACAACATGGGCCGGGAGGAAATCGCCTCGCGCCTCATGTACACCACCGAGACCCCCTCGGAGAAGGACGAGCTGGCGGAGGCCGCCCTGGGCATCCTCGACTATCCCCTGGACGACTGGGGAAGCTGGCGCCGGTGGAAGTACCGGGCCCTCCTCAACCCCTACGAAGAGGGGGTCTACTGGTCCATCGACCCACGCTGGGTGCGGCAGGCCGCAAAGCGCAGGGTCTACCGCCTGGCGATGACTCATTTTCACCGGTATCCCTTTACCGCCGTGGTGCTGCTCACCTGGTTCAAGATAAAGCAGTACGAGGCGGATTGCATACGGACCGCCGCGGAGGCCATCCGTCTAAATGTTGACAAGACCGCCCTGCGGGACCTTGCGGGCGTGGAAGTGTAGGAGGGAGGAATGGCCAGAACCACAAGGATGCGGCTGATAGAAATGATGGTCCTCAAGGATGACGTCAGTTGCGTGATCGAATACCTGGGCAAGAAGGGGTACTTCGAGTTCCAGGAGGGGCCGCCCCCCTATGACGGGGCAAAGCCGAATGAGGCCAAGGAGATGTTCGACCGGCTCCAGGTGACCCGCTCCTACCTGGCCCTTGCGGATAACGAGACCTTTTCCGAGGGCGTGTCCATGCCCGGCCCCGGGGAATACCAGGAGGCCGAGCGGATCATCGGCCTGGCAGAGGGGATTCACCGACGGGAAACCGAGATGGAAGACGCCAACAAGCGGGTCGACGAAGCTTACACCGAGGCCCTGGCCTTCGCGAACCTCAAGGTCCCCTACGAAGAGCTGGAACACCTGTCCTTCCTCACCCTGCGTATAGGCAGAATCAAGCCTGAAGTCCTGGACGACCTGATTCTTGCCCTGGGGGACCGGGCGGTGATCGTGCCCCTGGGGGAGGACCGGTCCCGGATACTCGCCACGGCGTCAAAAAAGGGCAGATTTGCCTTGGACGCGGAGCTCCACAAATTCGGCTTTGAAAACGTGGAAATTTCCGAGAACTTCAAGGGCATCCCCGACGAAGCCCTGGAGGGCTTAAAAACCGAGCGGGAAGAGACCGCAAAAAAACTGGCGGAGATCATCGAGGAGCGGGCCAACTTCGCCCAGACCCACGAGAAATCCCTGCGGAAGCTCCTCAGTGATTTTTCCCTGGCCTCCCAGGTGCAGATCGTGCAGAACGGTCTTGAGGCCACCAGACTCGTGTACAGAATCACCGGGTGGGTCCCGGAGGCGGATTCCCAGGGCATGATGAAGGAGATCGACGACCTCACCGAGGGCCGGGTGGCCATCAGGCTCTACGACCCCAAGGAGGTGCCCTCGGTGAACGACGGCACGGAAAAGGTGCCCGTAAAACTCACCCACGGCAAATTCGTCGGCAGTTTCGAGCGGATGATCTTCAGCTACGGGGCCCCCCTCTACGGCACCATCGACCCCACCCCCTTTGTGGCGGTGTTCTTCACCATACTGTTCGGAATCATGTTCGGGGACGCGGGTCAGGGGCTCATCATCCTGCTCCTCGGGGTCCTCCTTACCATGAACATCATAAAGTGGTTCCCAAGCTGGAACAAATTCGGCCCCATATTCATCGCCGTGGGCTGTTCCAGCGTGGTGATGGGCCTCCTCACGGGGGAGTTCTTCGGGAACAGCAGGGTCCTTGACCCGGTGGACAATGTGCTGGCGGAGATTCTCCGCCTCAAGGACCACGCCCCCGGAACCGCGGTGCTCCACCTCCTGCCCGAGCGGGGGCACCCCCTCACCAAGCTCTTCCTGTTTTTCCTCTTCACCCTGGGCATCGGGTTCATCATCAATTCGATCGGCCTGGTGGTGAACATCATCAACCAGTTCTCCCTCAAACGCTACGGCAGGGCCCTTTTCGGCAAAACCGGCCTCTCCGGGGCCCTCTTCTTCTGGTACGTCGTGTTCATGGCGGCGCGGATCGCCCTTCTCAAGACCCCGGTCTACGGCTTCGACCTCTTCATGCTGATCCTCACCCTCCTGGGAATCTTCATGGCCGAGCCCCTGGGACGGCTTGTGGACCGGGAGCGGCCCATATTTGAAAACGGGGTCGGGGTGGGAATCATCCAGGGAATCGTGGAAATCCTTGAGACCCTTTCAAGCTATCTTTCCAATTCCGTGAGCTTCCTGCGGGTGGGGGCCTTTGCCCTGGCCCACGCGGTCCTGGGGTTCATCATCTTCACCATGACGGACCTCATCAGCCAGTCCGCGGGGCCCGCGGGAATCCTGGTCACCATATTCGGGAACGCGATCGTCGTGGTCCTTGAGGGCATGATCGTGGCGATTCAGGTAATCCGCCTTCAGTATTATGAGTTTTTCTCAAAATTCTTTTCGGAAACAGGTAAGGAATTCACCCCCTTCAAGTTTACATACAAGTAAAGGAGAACAACATGAGCAAGAAAATTTTTAGTTCCATGGGACTGCTGGTTTCAACGGCGGCGCTCTTTGCCCAGGAAGCGACCGAGGCCGCTCCAAGCGGGAGCTTCATCCGGTACATCGCCGCGGCCCTGGCCGTGGGTATCGGGTGTGTCGCCGGAGGCAT
>JAISTZ010000052.1 GCA_031272345.1 Spirochaetaceae bacterium
GTGGCGATCAGGTTGTTCCGGTAGTCAACCTTTACGGTGAGGCTGTCGAAGTATTCCAGGGGCTCCTTCATGCTCTCCGGTATCAGGTCCGACAGGGGGTCGCTCCCCATCTTGTCCAGGATGCTGTTGAGGCTGATTTCCCCTTGTTTGAATTTGAAGGGAATGTCGATGAGGATGTCCGCCGAAAGGGAGAGGGCGCCGCCGGAATCATAATCGTCATTGGTGATGGTGAGGGCGCTGAAACCGACGTTGTAGCAAAATCGCAGGTCCCCTGGGGCCTCATTGAAAATTTCTTCGATAGAAACCCAGCCGGCCGCCATATCGCCGATAATCGGCTTCATTGATTCTTCGTCCCCATGCACCGTGCTCCCCGGCTCGGCGAGGGGCGTGGGGAGGGAACCGGCAAAGGGCAGATTGCCCGCCGTGAATCTGTTGTATTCTCCATCGGAAGGGGAATTTTGACCGGCGGGATACTCGCCGGTTCCCAGCAGGGGGACGCCCGTATACAAATTGGTTTCCCCGTCTTTCCACTCGGCGTATATGGCCCCGGTCAATGCTGTGCTTTCCATTTTTGGCCCCAGGACGACCTTCGTTTTTATGGATTCAAATTCAACGATGGCGGCGCCGTCCATGCCGAAGCCGGACAAATCCAGGGGTATGGCGTCTTTTTTTGCGGAAATTTCTTTGGTGGTGATTTCCGACCAGGCGTCCAAAAACTCAGGCGTCACGCTGCCGCCGAACCCGTATTGTGCGCCGAGGGCAACACCCCGGAGGCCGTTTGTTCCATCGGTTGTGAGGGGGTCATCCCCGGCGGCGTCTGAGGTGAGGGTGACGGTTATTTTGAGGCTTATGCCGGACAGGTCCCAGGTGTAGCCCCCGGATTTTACGGCGCCGGTAAGTGTGCCCGACGTGCCCGGGGGGATGACGTCTTCAAGGGCTGAGTCGAAGAAATCATCACATTCCAGTTTGACGTGGACAAAGTTGTTGGGATTTCCGGAGGTTCCATCCCCGCCGGTGTCGGGGAGTCCGTTCCGTATGGTTATTTTGAGGATTTCCGCATCCCCATCGAAGGTGATGTGGTCGATGTATTGGGAGACCTCCTGGGGAATGGTCATCGGGAATTCTTCCTGGTTGAGCACGGGGTTGGCCATGCCGCCCGGGAGGGGAATCCCGTTGGGGAAAATCGTCGTCAATGAATTGGGGTTATTTTTCAGGTATTGAACCAAAGCGCTCGCCGGAAGGGCGTTGAGCGGCGGCGGCAAGACGTCTCTTATTTGGTCTCCAAATGCGCCGACCAGATCTTCCGCTGTGGGCGCCGTAACCGAGAGGTCCGGCAGGGCTACGCCGCCGTCCGCAAAGGAATCAAAGTCAAAGTAGTCCCCCAGGTTGAAGGACGCGGAGATGATGGGCCGGCGCACAAGAAAGTGGGCGCAGCCGTCATCGTAAGCTTGGGGGGGGATGAACTCGTAGACCTCGGTGTCGCCCATGGAGGAGAACATCTCCCGTATTGAATCGGACACCGAAGAGAGGGAAAATTCCGTGTCCCATGCGCTTATGGGAAGGGGAACCTGGGGAGCCCCTATGACCCGGATCCCGGAAATCATGTCCCCGCACGCGGTTAGGACGAAGAGGGCAAACGCAATGGTCAAGGGCGCTATTTTTTTCATCAGTAGTTCCTCAGCTAGTTTAGCACAGAATATAAAAAAAAGCAAGAAAATAATGTAAAAAAGTGAACGACCCAGCGTTGAGACGAACCGGCCGCGAACATCGTACAGGACGGAGACAGGGCAATCTCATTGGCGGAACAATACCGGGATGATGCGGGGCACATGGCGCACCATGAAAACCTGTTCTGCCGCCGGACATTTTTCCGCCATTTTGACAAAATCCGCGGATATATGATACACTAGGGTATGGTTTTTTTGCGGGATTCCAGACTTTCCAGGTGTTTCGTCCTGTACCTGGCAGCGGCTGTGGGGGCCATGTTTCTGCTCCAGGCCGCGGGGCCCCTGCGCTCTCTGGAATTCCGGGACCCAAAGACAGCGCGGGAGGCCGCCCTGTACCAGGCCGCCGTGAACGCCCCGGAAGTCCTGGGCGAAGGAAAGCTGCTCGACAATCCCGCCCACAGGCCGGAGGCGCGCTTCCATGCCTTTCCCCGGCATCGCGCCCTTTCCGGAAAGGGCCGGTTCACCCTGGAAACCAGGGGTGACTATGTTTCCGCGAAACGCCGCCTCGTCCGTATCGAACAAAAAAACTACGCCCCCATAAAACTGCTCAATTGATTTTTCCCTGACAGAGTCGTTTTTTCTCAGAAGTTCTCAAAAACCACAACCCGTGACAAGGGTCCTATACCCATCCACTACAAGGAGGTGGATATGAATTTGTTTTCTAAAATTTGCAGAGTCTCCATGATTGCGGTGCTCTGCGCATCTTCCCTGGGCCGCTTTGCCGTCGGTCTGCCCCAGGGCCTGGTCAAGGCGTTGACGGACGCCTTCTCCTTTGGAATGTTGATCACCCTGGCCTTCGGTCTTGTGCTGAGCATGACCTGGGCGTTCATCTGCGCGGTTCAAATCATGAGGGGGCGGCAATGAAGGGGCTTTGAGCGCCCCTACTCGATGTTCCGCGCCTGTTCCCGGATGCTCTCCAGGGCGTTCTTGGCGTCGATGACGGCCTTGCCCGCCTCGAGGCTCTGGTTTTTTGAGCCTATCGTGTTGATTTCCCGGTTCAATTCCTGGCAGATGAAGTCGATTTTTCTGCCGGGAGTGTCCGGGGAATCGAGCTCCCCCCTCAGTGACTCCAGGTGACTGCGGAGGCGGACTATCTCTTCCGAAACCGTATACTTCACCAGGAGGGCCGCGATTTCCGTGAGCGCCCGCTGTTCGTCAACCTGGTCTCCAAGGACCTCGCGGAATTTCCTCCGCACATTCTCCCGGAAGACCCCTTCCATCTCGTCCTGCCAGCGCTCGAACACGGCGGCGGCCTCTTCCAGGGCCCCAATCCGGCAGAGGATGTCCGCGCGGAGATTCTCCCCCTCCCGCTCCCGCTCCCTGATGAAGTCCCCCAGGGTCGACTCAAAAAGCGGGCGGATCAGGTCCCAGTATTCCTCGATGTCCGTGCAGTTCCGCACACTCAGCACCCCCTCCTGGGCGGCGATGAGACTCAGGGGCACACCCTCGGCGATTCCCGCCGCCGCGGCGAGCTCCTCCAGGGCCGACTTGAGGGAACGGGCCAGCTCCGGGTCCACCGAGACCGCGGCCTTCTGGGTGAGGTGTTTTACCTTGACCGTGAGGTCGACCTTGCCCCGCTTGACCCTGGAGTCAACATATTTCCGGAAGCGGCTTTCGAGCCTGCCGAGGTAGGAGGGCAGATTCACGGTCAGGTCCAGGAACCGTGAGTTATAGGACCGCAGTTCTATTGAAAAATTGATTGCGCCGGTTTCGGCCTCGCCGTAGGCGTAGCCCGTCATGCTCCGCATGGCCCTTCCTTCGCTTTAAGGCGGCCCAGGAGGGCGTCCCCAAGCTTCCAGTTGTCCCCGGCCCCCATGGTGACGAAGAGGGCCCCTTCGGGGAAGGCCGTTCCGGGACCGCATCCCTTGCCGGACACCAGGGCCTCCGCACAGTCCAGGGCGTCCAGGGGCTCGTCAAAATAATACACCCCCTTGCCCTGGGCTTCAAGCCGTTTTTTGACCCCCTCAAAGAGGGACCGCCCGGACACGTCCCCGGCCCGCTCCCTGGCGGAGGCGTAAATCTTGTGCAGGATGACCGCGTCGGCGGTGTCGAAGGCTGTGACGAAGTCGCCGAAGAGGGCCCCCGTGCGGGAATAGGTGTGGGACATGAAGTCCGCGATGAGGAACCTGCGGGGGTAGAACTCCCGGTATCCCGCGAGAGTCTTGGCGATTGCCGTCGGGTGATGGCCGTAGTCGTCGATGAAGAGGACCGGCGATCCCCCGGCGCGGACTTCCCCCAGGATTTCGCTCCGGCGTTTTGCCCCGGTGAAGCGCGCGAGCCCCCCCTGAATCCGCCGCGCGTTTTCCGCGGAAAAAAACTCCCCCGAAGTGACGCCGGAATCCCGGGCCAGCACGAAGTTGACCGCGATTGCGCAGGCCGCGTTCAGGGCGATATGCTTTCCCGGGACCGGAAGAAAAAAGGGCGAATCGAACC
>JAISTZ010000091.1 GCA_031272345.1 Spirochaetaceae bacterium
CGAGGTAATCAATGAACGAGGCGTAAGCCGCGAACGCGCACAGGCAAAACAGGACTGTAAGAACCCTGTGAGCGGTCCTGTCATCCTGGAGTGCGCCGAACCGGAAAAGGGCCTCGACAAGGAGGGCGCAGAAGGAGGACGCCACGTACAGCACGGTCTTTGCCTTGCCCCCTTTCCGGGCGCCGATGGCAACGCCCCGCTGGACCGCGAGCAAGCGGAGGAAGAGCATGGAAAATTCCCGGTAGAGGATGAGCAGCAGGATGATCAGGGGCATGTATCCGTCCCCGGTAAAACAGACAAAAAGAGTTATATGGAGTGTAACGTCCGCGAAGGGATCGAAGAGCTTGCCGAAGTCGCTCACCGCCCCGTGCCTGCGGGCGTAGAAGCCGTCCAGAAAATCGGTGAATTCCGTGAACGCCGTGAGCGCGATCAGGACGATTATGCCCGGTTTTGATACGCCCGGCGCAAACCGCGGCGCATGATACAGCGCAAAGATGACCGGCGAAAGCAGAATCCTGCTCAATGTGAATTTGTCCGCCACCCGCATGGAAACACTATGCAGGATGGCGGGGGATGAGTCAAGGGCTATTCCTCCGGGCGCTGTTTCTGACTCCTTGCGGCGTCAACCGCCTGGCCCTGGCCGGTCGCCTGTTCCATCAGGGAGCGCACCCTGAGGGGCAGCCCGAAGAGGGTGATGAAGCCCTGGGCGTCGTGGTGGTCGTAGAGGTCCCCGGTGGCGAAGGACGCGATGTTCCCGTTGTAGAGGCTGTATTGTGACCCGGAGCCCGCCCCGTAGATGCCGCCCTTGTAGAGCTTCACCTTGGCCCACCCCGTAACTCGCTGTTCGCACACGTCCATGAAGGCCCTGAGGGCCTCGAAGAGGCTGGTGAACCACTTGCCGTTGTAAATCAACTCGCTCATCCTGAGGGACGCCTGCTGTTTGAAGAGGTACGTGTCCCGGTCCAGGCAGAGGTGGTCGAGCATTTCGTGGGCAAAGTAGAGGATCGCCCCGCCGGGCGTTTCGTAGACCCCCCGGCTCTTCATGCCGGCCACGCGGTTTTCCACGATGTCCGTCAGGCCCACCCCGTTCCTGCCGCCGGCCTCGTTCACGGCCCGCATGATCTCCAGGGGACTCATCCGCTTGCCGTCGACGGCCACGGGGACGCCCTTCTCGAAGTCGATTTTGACGTATTCGGGCCTATCCGGCGCTTCTTCCGGGGTGACGGTGAGCTTGAGCATGTGTTTCCACCGGGGTTCGTTTTCGGTTTCCTCCAGCTCCAGGCCCTCGTGGGACAGGTGGAAGATGTTTTCGTCCCGGCTGTAGGACTGGTCCTTCTTCATGGGCACGGGGATGTTCCGCGCTTCCAGGTAGGCGATTTCGTCCTCCCGGCTGGTGAGATTCCACTTGGGGTCCCGCCAGGCCGCGATGACCCGCAGGTCCGGGGCGAAGGCCTTGATCGCCAGTTCAAAGCGCACCTGGTCGTTCCCCTTGCCCGTGGCCCCGTGGCAGACCGCCGCGGCTTTGGTTTTCCGGGCATAGTCCACCAGGATCTTCCCGATTAAGGGCCTGGCGGTGGACGTGCCCAGGAGATACCGGTCCTCGTAGACCGCGCTCCCCTTGAGGGCCGTCCACACGTATTCGCTGATGTATTCTTCCCTGGCGTCCACCACATAGCACGCGGCGGCCCCCGTGTCCAGGGCCCGCTGTTTTATGACCGGCCAGTCGTCACCCTGCCCCACATCAACGCACAGGGCGATGACGTCGTAGTCGTAGTTTTCCTTGAGCCAGGGGATAATCACCGTGGTGTCAAGCCCGCCGGAATATGCAAGAACAACCTTGTCTTTTGCCATACCGTCTCCTTATTTCTGATTGCACGTAGGATGGGAAAGAGCATACCGGGAAAAAGAGAAAGAGGCAATATGGTTATCGGCTCCCGTACTTTCCTGCCGGAAGCGCCGCCATTTGCAGCTTGAGGTAGGCGGTCCGGGCGGCGTACATATTGGCGATACGCTGGTTGAGGACAGCTTTCTCAGTCATGTTGATGCCGGGGGAACGAAGCATGTTACGGAGCCGGGTTATATGGGCGGCACAAGCCTGGTGAAAAGCATCGATAGGGCAGCCTTTTATACGATGTTTAGGGAACAGGGAGTGTGTCTTTTCGGCAATTTGATAGGCGGCGGCATCCTTGACGATTTCCAAAGAGCGGAGGGCTCCGTCAAAACCAAGAATCGCCTGGGAAAGGCTGCTTATGGCGTGCTTATCGGCAGTGTCGCAAAACTGGTATTCCTGTTCGGAATAGGTATAGTCGGCCTGGACAAGGACCTGGGGGTCCGCCGTGGCGAGGGCGGCTTTGAAACATTCAGAAACGCTGAAAATACCGTCCTGGTAGAATAACCGGCCTTCGTGTTCGCGCCCGTCGATCATAAAGCACTTGCGGCCCATTGCGATGTTGGCGACACAGGCGATTATCTCAGCTATCAGGCCATCCGGCCTGTTGCCGATAGGAACCGATCTATTGCCCGCTGGCGCGGGCGGCGTCATCAAGCCATCCAGGTCCATAGGCCGCATCTGCTTCTGAAAGGTTATATCCATTCTTTTTTAGAAAGTCCCCGGCTTTCCAGACCTCTTTGATGTTCTTTGCCAGCCAGGGAGGCAAGGGTATCTGTTTTTGAACTTGTCTCGCTTCCTCCAGCTTGCCCTGCTTTTTCAGCTCAAGGGCTTTAAGGCCGATGGCGATTTTCTCGTCCATGGTCATTGTTTCGATTTGCGGCATAGATTACTCCTTAGTCTATAGTATAGCTGACGTTTGGAATTTCTGCAAGGAAAGACTCCCCGCCCTGGGGCAGGGAGTCTGTGGTGGATTAGAACGAAGAATCCGGGTTGTAGTATTTGTCCACGTTGGATTTGTCGATTAACGCGGAGGGAATAACCACGGACACCGGCGCTTTTGCGGTGTGGAAGTCGCCGCTCTTGTTGCCGAGGGCCACGTCTACCGCGTACTGGATGCCGTCGGAGATCATCGAGGGGTGGTACAGGGTTGTGGCCCGCACCATCGGGTCGTTGGCTTTGATCATTTCCATGACGACCTTGGAGCCCGCGCCGCCCAGGGCGATCTTGATGTCCTTGCGGCCCGATTCCCTAATCGCCTGGAGAACCCCCGTGAGCACGTCGTCGTCCTGACAGAACACCGCGTCAATCCTGGGGTACTGCTGGAGGAAGGTCTCCATAATGCGCAGCCCGTCCTGGGTTGACCAGTTGGCGAATTCGTACTTGCCCTTGCCCTGAAGATCCTTGAGGGAGGGTTCCTTGTCCATTTCGGCAAAGAAGGCATCCATCCGCTCGGTGTCGATGACGACGGGCATTCCGCCCATCACCACGTAGTTGGTGAGGCCCTCTGCCTTCATCTGGGCCGCCATCCACTTGCCGCTCTCCCGGCCCAACCCGGGATTGTCCCCGGCCAGGTTCACGTAGCCGAAGCTCGTGTCCGTGAGGCCCCGGTCAACGACGAT
>JAISTZ010000004.1 GCA_031272345.1 Spirochaetaceae bacterium
GACGAGGCGGCGATGAAACTGATTTTCATGGGCTTGAAAAACATCAGCAAAAAATGGACAATGCCCATTAGGGATTGGGGCGCTGCTCTCAATCAATTCGCTGTCATCTACGGGGAAGATAGGGTTCCCCTATGATGTGCCGTTTACACAGTTTCTGTTACAGGTTCGCTGTCAAAATCCAACGGCTTCTGTCCCTACATACACAGTATGGACTGATTTTACTTCATACACTGAGTTTATTGATTCATTTGGACCACTGGATGACGGTTATTATTTCCGTTATGAATTTACTTCCTCTCAGTGGAATACAATATCTTCAACCCTTACCAATGAAGGTAAACATAATTGGACTGAAGGGGAGATTAGAAACTGGTTTATTGGCAGAGGTTTTGGGGATTCTGAATCTACCCAGGAAACAGCATGGCTTCTGACAATAGATCATGGCTTTATAGCAAGCAGAAGCGGGTCAATTGTATATATGATTTTAAAATAGCGTTGTGCTACCGAACACCGCGCGCGCATCCTCCTTGAACACATCACCCCGGTGGAACTCGTTTTTGAACATCCCGAAGGACGCGGCCCCCGGGGAGAACACCACGGCGCAGTCCCCCCCTTCGTTCTGAAGGAGGGACCTGAGGCGCTCCAGGAGGGCCCCGATGGAACCGAAGGGACCCTCCACGGGGACCCGCCGCGCCTCAAGGAGGGGGAGGAGCTTCTCCGTGCCCGTGCCCGGAAGCAGGAACACCGGACGGAAGCCCGGGGTGTCCCGGAGGCCGGCCAGGGCGTCCGCCAGGGGCGTAAAATCCAGGGCCTTGTCCGTGCCCCCGGCGATGAGGTACACGGGCTTTTCAAAGGCGCAAAGCGCGGCGGAAGCGGCCTCGGGCACCGTGGCGGCGGTGTCGTTGTAAAAAGCCGCCTTCCCCCCGGCGGGGGAGTCCCAGGAAAGGAACCACTCGAGCCTGTGGGGAATCCCTCCCCAGAGTGCAAACACCCCTTCGATTGTACCGGCCGGTATACCCGCCGCGGCAAGGGCCTGGGAGGCGAGCCGGAGATTCAGGCGGTTGTGGGCCCCCGGAAGGAGGGGCGCCAGGGGCGGCTCCCTGGCGGCGGCTGCGGGGTCGACCTGAATCACCCGGGCCGGGGACTCGGATGCGAAGACATCCCCCCAGGGGCCGGCAACGCAGATCGTCCAGTCCCGGGGACCCTGGTCCGCATAGATGAGGGCCTTGTCGGCGACGTAGTCCCCCATAGAAGAGTACCAGTTCTGGTGGTCCCCCACGATCGTGGTGATCACCGCCGCCCGCGGACGCAGGAGTCCCCGGCCCCGGAGATCCCGGAGCTGCCAGCTCGAAAGCTCCAGCACCACCGGCGTGTCCCCTGTGGTTTTTTCCAGGAACGAGAGGGGACTGACGGTGATGTTCCCCCCCAGGAACGCGGAGAAGCCCGCCCCGCAGAGGCCGTGATGAATGGCGCTTGCCGTGGTGGACTTGCCCTTGCTGCCCGTCACCGCGATCACCGGCGCTTTTGTGAGCCCCAGGAACACGGAGACGTCCGTCTCCACCCGCCGGGCGCGGGAGAGGTAGTCGTTCCCCTCGTATTTGACCACAGGATTCTTTATGACCACATCCGCGCCGGAAAAGTCCGCCCCCTCGTGCCTCCCCAGGACGAAGCGCAGCCGTTCCGAGCCGGGAGCGGCCCTGAGCGCATCCAGTGTGGGGAGGAGTTCCCCTTCGCCCTTGGTGTCCGTGGCGGTCACGAGGGCCCCGTGGCGCAGGAAGAACCGGATCGACTCCTCCCCTCCCCCGTTCAGGCCGATTCCCATGACCGTGACCTTCTTGCCTTCGATGTCCTTGAGGGACGCGAAGGCCGCTCCTGGGGGGTAGACGTGGGCAAAGGGCGATTCCATGGCCCAAGGATAGCAAAAAAGCGCGATTGGGGCTATACTCCCCCCATGAATGACGCCGCTTCAGCTTTGCGAGCCCCCGGTGACACCTGGGGTGATTTTGTCGTCCTGGGGGTGAAGGACCTCCCGGACTATTCGTCCAGGGGAATCTGGCTCAGACACACCCCCACGGGCATGGAGGTCTGTCACCTGGTGAACGACGACGAGGAGAACCTCTTCGCCCTGGCCTTCCGCACCGCCCCGGCAAAATCCGACGGGGCCCCCCACATCCTGGAACACTCGGTCCTCTGCGGGTCCGAGGGCTACCCCCTCAAGGACCCCTTCATCCGCCTGGTGAACCAGAGCGTCAAGACCTTCCTGAACGCCCTCACCTTCCCGGACAAGACCGTGTACCCGGCGAGCTCCATGGTGGAGAAGGACTACTTCAACCTCTTCGCGGTCTACGCGGACGCGGTGTTCTTCCCCAGGCTCGAAAAATGGACCTTCCTGCAAGAGGGACACCGGCTGGAGCTCGATTCCCAGGGCAAGCCGGTGATTCAGGGGGTGGTCTACAACGAGATGAAGGGCTCCTATTCGAGTTTCGACGCGGTAGCCGGGGACGCGGCGGTGCGGAGCCTCTTTCCGGAGAGCGTCTACGCCCTCGATTCCGGCGGGGACCCCCTTTCGATTCCGGCCCTCACCTACGGGGACTTCATCACCTTCCATAGAACCCACTACAGGCCCTCCAACTGCATCCTCTTCCTCTACGGGAACATCCCCACGGAAAGGCAGCTCGGCTTCATCCAGGAGCGGGTCCTGTGCAGGTTCGGCTCCTCCCAGGGGGAAGCGGCCCCCGAGCCCGCCTACGACCCGGCGCCGTACACACGGCCCGCGGCCTTCGAGGAGGGGGGGCCCGCGCCGGAGGAGCCGGAGGGGGACGCCGGATGCACGGTCCTGGTCAACTGGCTTTTGGGGGACACCTTCGACAGCCGCGCCTGCATGGAGGGGGTCTTCCTGAACGAGCTCCTCCTGGGGCACGACGCTTCTCCCCTCACCCGCGCCCTGATCGATTCGGGCCTGGGGGAAGACCTGGCGCCCTCGTCGGGCCTGGAGACCGAGTTCAAGCGCCTGGTGTTCCAGACGGGCCTCCGGGGGGTGAAGCGGGAGGACGCCCCCAGGGTGGAGCAGTGCGTCATGGACACCCTCCGGGGACTCCTGGAGCGCCCCGTCCCCCGGGAGGACATCGAGGGGGCCTGCATGTCCGTGGACTTTTCCTACCGGGAAGTAAAACGCAGCCAGGGGCCCTACTCCCTCACCCTCATGCGGCGGGTCCTCCGGTGCTGGGTCTACGGGAAGCCCCCCTGGGACTGCCTCTCCCCCCGGAGCGCCTTCGCCCAGGTGAAGGAGCGTATCAAGGACGACGGGGGGTACATACAGGCCCTCATCAAGGACCTCCTCCTGGGCAATCCCCACAGGACTCTCGTCACGGTCTACCCCGACCCCGGGTACAACGAGGCCCGCCGCCGGGCGGAGGAAGCCCTTGCGCAGGGCCTCCTCTCCCGCACCACCGCGGACCTGGTGAAACGGGAAACCCAGGCGTTGAACCGCTTGCAGGAAACCCCCGATGACGGCGCCAAGGCCGCCTGTCTCCCCCACCTGCTCCCCTCGGACCTGACCGTCAAGATCGACAGGATCGTCACCACCCAGGAGAAGGGGCCCGGGGGGGTGCCCCTGTTCAGGAACACCGAGAGCACCAACGGCATCGTCTACGTGATCGCCGCCTTCCCCCTGGACGCCCTCGCCCCCGAAGACCTGCCCCTCCTTCCCTTCTTTACCACCGCCCTTTCCAACACGGGATTCGGCGGCAGGCCCTGGGACGAATGCGCCAAAAAAATCGCCCTCACCATGGGGGGCTTCAACGCCACCCCCTTCACGTCATCCCCCATCAGGGGCTCGGCGTCACCCTACGCGGGGCGGCCCTGGCTCTTTGTGCAGATCAAAACCCTGGCGGAAAAAACCGGAGAGGCCCTGGATCTGCTCTCGGAGTGCCTCCTTTCCTCGGAATTCGCCGAACCCAGGCGGATCTCGGACCTGCTCTTCGAGTCCCGGAACGACGTCCGGGGAAGCGTCATCCCCATGGGCCACGACTACGCCATGCTCCGGGCCGGGCGGTCCTTCAACCTGTCCCGCGCCCTGGAGGAGGTCTGGAACGGCCTCACCCAGCTCTTCGCCCTCCAGGACTTCCTCTCCCAGGACCCGGAAGCTCTGGGCGCGCGCCTGGGGCGGCTGCGGCGGTCCCTCCTTGGGGCAGGGGCGGCGGTCCACGTCACCACCGACGACTTTTCCCTGGCGGAGGGGCCCCTGGAGCGGTTCATCACCCGCACGGGCTTAAAGCCACCGTCGTCTCCGGGGAAGATGGACCGGGACGCGGTCCTCGCCCTCACGGCCCTCGGGGGCGCCCCCGCCGGGGAGGAATCCGCCGTCGAATACTGCGCGGCCCCCGCCCAGGTGGGGTTCGCGGCCGCGGCCTGCGAAGCCTCGGAGTACGGCAGCCCCGAAAGCGTCCACGAGAAGGTCTTTTCCCACTGGTTTTCCAACACCCTCCTCTGGGAGCACATCCGCACCCAGGGCGGGGCCTACGGGGCCTTCGCCTTCACCGACAGTGTGGAGGGGCTCTTTTCCCTGTCCACCTTCAGGGACCCCAAGCCGGAGGTCTCCCTGGGGGCGTTCCTCTCGTGCCTGCAAAGGGCCGGGGGGGCGGATTTTTCCCGGGAAACCGTGGAGCGGGCCCTTTCCGGGGCCTACAGCAAGGAGGTGCAGCCCCGGTCGCCCTCGGGCAGGGGGTTCATCGGCTTTGTGCGCGCCCTCTGCGGCATCACCAACGAGATGCGGGAAGAAAAAATCGCGCGGATTCTCGCCATCCAGGGGAAGGACATGGGGGACGCGGCGGAGCGGCTCTATGCGTCGGCCCAAAGGCGGCTCACCAGGGTGATGGTCGGCTCGGCCAGGGAGACCGGCGGGGAAAGAAAAATAATTCTTCCCTTTTGAGCTTGACTCGCCCTTCCGGTTTTTGGTAGGATGGTCTATTCAATTTGTAACAGGCAGGTTTGATATGTCCAGAAGATGCGATATTTGCGGAAAAGGTCCCATGTACGGAAACAATGTGAGCAAATCCTACAACCACACCCACAGAACCTGGAGGCCCAACCTCATCAAGGTCAAGACAGAAATCGGGGGGACGACCCTCACCCTCAAGATGTGCGCCCGGTGTCTGAGGAGCGGGTACGTCACCAAAAAGGTCGGGACCCGCAGGCAGGGCTGATCCCCCCCGGTTGCCGGCGGCGGAATCGCGGGAATATGCTTCCTGAACCGACCGCGCATTTACCGTATCAGTTGAGACAAGTTCCGTTTCTTGTAGATAATCCGGTGTATATCCACGGTGTTTGCGTCAACCGTATAAAAGACAAGGTAGTTGTGGACCGTGAGAACGCGGTATTGGGCGGGGATTGGCATGAGCGGACGATAGAGGCGGTGGGCGTGGGGAAACTCTTTGAGCCGGGAAATGGCGGATTCGAGGTCGTCGAGGAGGTTCGCGGCGGCATGAGGCGCTTCAAGGGTGTAGGTGATATAATCTACGATAGCGTCGAGGTCGGTTTGGAAAGACGGGAGATAGGTGACCTCAAACATCGGCGCGGCGGGCGGCTATTTTCGCCCGGAGGGGGCCGAAGACCTCGTCGTGGGTGAGACGCCGTGTGGTGGAGCGGGCCTCGGCTTGGGCTTCCATCAGTTTCTGATAGATTTCACCCTCAAAGTTCATCTCCTCCCAGGCGTCCATGCTCATCAGCACCATGCTGCCGCAGCCGTTCTCGGTGAGGAACACCGGCTCGGCGGTTTCGTGGACGGTTCGTGTAATTTCGCGCAGACTGGTTTCCAGGTCCGCGACAGGCCGTATAGCAGGCATACTGTCCTCCATTGCCGTTATGCTATCTAAGACCCCTGCCGCCTGTCAAGCGTTTTCCCCGCAAAATGCAGACTCGCCCGCCGTACCTCACGCCTCCCTTCCCTTTTTCCCGCATATACGCTATGGTTGTGCTATGGGTATAACAAAACGGGCCGCGGCGGTCTGCGCTGTCCTCGTTGCAGGGACGCTTCTCGCGTGTGGAGATGATAACGACAGGGCCATCCCTCAGGCAATCCGGGAACCCCTGGGCAGGGCGGGGATTCAGACCCTCCGTCAGAAGGAGGCTCTTGTCGACTTTACCCTGCCCTTCCTTGACGGCGCGGAAAAAACCTTGAGCGCGTACAAGGGCAGGGTGGTGTTCCTGAACTTCTGGGCAACCTGGTGTCCCCCGTGCAGGGAGGAGATGCCCTCCATGGAAACACTCTACCAGCGCTTCCGGGAACAGGGTCTGGAATTCATCGCCGTTGACATCCAGGAATCCGGCGATGCGGTCCAGGCCTTTATCACCGCGAAGGGGCTGCATTTTCCTGTGGCCCTCGACGAGTCAGGCAGCGTGGCCGCGCGTTACGGGGTCAGCGCCATACCCACCACGTACATCATCGACCGGGAGGGTTTTGTCATTGCAGGCGTGAGGGGCGCGCGGCGCTGGGACACGCCCCAGGTATACGAGGCCTTCGAGGCTCTGTTGAAGTAAGCGATGGAAGAAATCTCTTTTCTTGCGGCGTTTGGCGCAGGTCTTCTCTCGTTCCTGTCCCCCTGTGTGCTTCCCCTTGCCGCTTCCTGGCTTGTGTTCATCAGCCCCCGGAAGGCAAACCGCCGGGACGCGCTCGCCGCCGCGCTCTGTTTTATCGC
>JAISTZ010000022.1 GCA_031272345.1 Spirochaetaceae bacterium
GCGCCCGATGGGGGGGGCGGTTTTTTTGCCCGGATTGCCGGGAACATGCGGCGCAAAAGATTGGCCGGAGCGAACAGGCGTCTCAAAAATACCGTCCTGTATTATGATGAAACCATCAATTCCCGGAAGGCGCTCATAAAAAACAGGATCGACGAACTGGTGATTTCGATAAATAACCTGACCCTATGAAGCGCCGTAGCCCGTGGCGGCCTTAAAATCGTCCATCACGGCGTCCTGTATTGCCCTGAGGAGATCCGGGGCCTTGCCCCCAACGGGTCTGCCGTCGATGGAAGATGCCGCCAGGGCGAAGGTACTGGTGCTCGAGGTGAACACCTCGTCGGCGTTGAAAAGCTCCTCCAGGGTGAACTCCCGTTCCTCCACGGGAATCCCCAGCTTATCGCAGACCTCCTTGAGGTGACCCCTGGCGATGCCCCCCAGGATCAGGTTGTCCGCCGGATGGGTGATGAATTTTCCGTGCATCAGACAGTGCACGTTGCTGTGGGCGCACTCGGTAACGACGCTGCCCCGGTGGAAGATCGCCTCGTGGGCCCCCGCTTCCGCCGCCCGCTGGGCCGCGATGACACTGGGGATCAGGTTGAGGGTCTTGATGTTGCAGTGCAGGAACCGGGTGTCCTCCACGGTGACCAGTTTTACCCGCCTGGAAAGGTCAGGGATTTCGGCGGCCTTTATCATAACCCAGAGATTCGGTGTTCCCGAAGCCGGAAAGGGGTGATTCCGCCGCCCGGCGCCCCGGCTCGCCTGCCAGTACACGAGCACGGCCTTGGGGTCAACCTTCGCGGCAAGGTCATTGAGGATCTTCTTGAGCTCGTCCTTGGTGAAATCGAGGTTGATTTCCAGAAACCCCGCGCTCCTGAAGAACCGGTCCACATGACGGTCAAGGAGGTATATCGTTTTATTCCAGCAAATCGCCGCGTCGTACACCCCGTCCCCGAAATAACAGGCCCGGTCGTTCATGGGTACCGTCATGTCGTCCAGGGGGCCCCACGCGCCGTTGTAATATCCTAAAGCATCCATAATCATGAACTCCTGATGTTTTTTTTGCAGTATAGCAGGGAGGTCGAAAAGAGTAAAGCGGCCCTTGCATGTATTCCCCGCTCCTGATATAGTTTCCCCCAGTTTCAGGAGGATGCCCGTGCGCCGCCGTTTTTATCTCGTTGTTTTTCTTTTTTGTTCCATCGGTTTCACCCTGTCTTCACAGAGTCATATTTCCGTTCCCCTGGGGCGGACGATCTATTTTCTGCTGGAAAACGCCCAGGCAAGGGGGCTCTGCAAGCCCCTCCCGGGGGCAAAACCCTATTCCCGGGCGGTTATCCTCCGGGCTATCGACGAAATCCTCGAGTCCCAGGGCGGCAAGGCCCCCCTGAGCGACGATGAGCGCCAGACCTTCCAAAAGGAACGGGCCATGTATGCCCTCCCCCAAAAGACCGGCGTCGACTGGGGGCGGGGCGGTTTTTATACCGAAACCACCGGAAAAATACGGTTTTCCCTGGATATAACCGCCTCCTGGGAAAGCCTCATTTCAGAGGCCATTGAAGGCCAGGACGGGGACTTCGACTGGGGCACCGACAACTGGGGCACGGTCAAATTTCAGGGGGATATGGGGGAGGATTTTTCCTATTCCCTCCAGGGCGGAGGGGGCATGATGCGGGCCCCCCGCAAGCAACTGGGACCCTATGACACCTACTACAAGGACTACATCGATTCCGGCGCCGCGGTAAACCAGGAGATTACATCCTATAGCCAGCCCCTGGCCTTTTTCCCCTACACCTACAGAAAAAACTGGGACGGCTCAATCTTTGTGCTGAGCAACCTCTCTTCATCGGGGTTTTACACCTGGCCCGAGGGCCTCTCTTTCGGGTACAACATCCTGGGGGAGATGTCCGGGGCGCTCCTGGCGGGGCACATCACCTACCGGGTCGGCAGAATCAGCCGCGAATGGGCGGGCATGTCCAACGGGCAGAGTCTCGCCCTGAACGCCGCCGCCCGGCCCTTCCTGGCGGCGGAGGCCACCTTCTCGCCCTTTGACTGGCTGTCCTTCTCCGCCCTCACGGGAATTCTTGAGTATTACAACACCAAGGGCATAAAAGAATCCGCCATGACCTTCCAGAACGCCTTTTCCCAGGAGATTATCGAATTCAACTACAAAGAATACGTCCATTTTGACATTGGAAGCATAGCCGTGTGGCCCAAGCGTTTCGAGCTGGGCTATGCCTATCCCCTGAACAGCAGTTTCTTTTACCAGAATAATATCGGGGACTTTGACAACCTGGCGATCGCCATGAACCTCCGGGGAACCCTTCCGGGCAGGGGCTTTGCCTGGTTCTCCTTCTTTGCGGACGAATTCGACCTTTCCACAGGGGGGGAGTTCTTTAAGCTCGACCGGAACATGTACGCCTTCCAGGTCGGGGCGGCCTTCCTGGTTCCCGTGTTGTCCTTTTCCACCCTCTCCTTCAGCCTTACCAAGATAGAGCCCTATTGCTACACCCACAACCGGGTCTTCGTGCCCTGGTACGGCACGGACGAATCGGGCAACCCCCTTCCCATGGAAACGGGGTATTACAACAATGGGGAGAATCTCGGCTACTATCTGCCCCCCAATTCCCTCGAACTGCTCGCCGGGTTTGAAACCATGTCCGGGGCGAACACAAAACTCCGGGCGCAGGTTCAACTGGTGATTCACGGGGCGGATTACGGGTCTAACGCCGTGGACGGCAGCTCCCCGTATTCCGAGCTGGACCCGGATAAGCGGGGGGGCGACGTGGGTAACGAGCTCTACAAATTCTTCCTCCAGGACGGGGCCTACCAGTGGCAGACCGTGTTCAAGGTAGGCGCCGAACACCGGCTGGCGCGGTACAGGCTGCCCATAATGATCTTCGGGGAAATCGGCCTGTACCATTCGTTCTTCACGAACATCGACGGCCCGGCGAATTCCGGGGATACATCAAAGTTCGATGTGGTCAACAGCGCCGAATACCCCCAGACGACCCGCTTCATCGCCACCGTGGGTTTCCGGGTCTACCCGGACTTCTAAAAAAACGGAAAAGGGGCTACAATACCGCAATCAAGGAGGCGTGTATGTCCGAAGTCAACAAACTGCTCGAGGGTTTTCAAATCCCCCGGGTCATAAAAGTCAAACAAACCTTTAACAACGACACCCTGGACGACGTGGGCGGGGAAATCCTGCGGCAACTTGCGGCAAAGAATATCACCATAGCCCCCGGAAGCCGTATCGCCCTCACCGCGGGGAGCCGGGGCATAGACAGGTACGCCGAGGTGATGAAGACCCTGGCGGACTTCGTCAAGTCCCAGGGGGCATCGCCCTTCATCGTGCCCTCCATGGGGAGCCACGGGGGCGCCACGGCCGAGGGCCAGGCGGAGGTGCTCCGCCGGTACGGCATCACCGGGGAAACCGTCGGGGCTCCGGTCCTGTCGTCCATGGAGACCGTAAAGATAGGGGAGACCCCCAGGGGCCTGGGAGTCTTCATCGACAAGAACGCCTGCGAGGCGGACGGCATCATCCTCATCAACCGGGTAAAACCCCACACGTCCTTCAGGGGGAAATACGAGAGCGGCCTGGTAAAGATGCTCGCCATCGGTCTGGCAAAGCAGCACGGCGCAGAGGCGACCCACTTCCTGCGGTACGAAAACATGGCCGACAACATCGTCGCCGTGGGCAAGGTGGCCCTTTCAAAGCTTAAAATTCTCTGCGGGGTGTGCACCATAGAAAACGGCTACAACCACGTGGCCGAGGCCCACGTGCTCGCCAGGGACGAAATTCTCGACAAAGAGCCGGGTCTCCTGGAACGGGCCTGGGCGCGGATGCCCCGGATCGGCCTGGACGAGATCGACGTGCTCGTGGTGGGGGAGATCGGCAAGGAAATCAGCGGTACCGGCATGGACACGAACATCGTGGGCCGGTTCCACACCAGGGCCGCCTCCGGGGGGCCCGCCACCATAAAACTGGGGGTCCTGGACGTGACGGACAAATCCGAGGGCAACGCCAACGGCATGGGTCTGGCGGATTTCATGCCCCGGTCCATGTACAACAAGATCGACTTCGACGCCACCTACGTGAACACCCTCACCTCCACGGAGCCCAGCAGCTCCCGGATGCCCATGGTCCTGGACGACGACCGCCGGGTGTTCCAGGCCTGCGTCAAACTCTGCGGGCAGGTGAATCCCGATGACATCCGCATGGTCATCATCAGGAGCACCAAGTTCCTGGACGAGGTGTACATGAGCCGGGCAGCCGTGGAAGCGGCACAGCGCCTGGGGGCAGTCCCGGTGCAGACCGTCGGTGACTACCAGGAATTGAAGTTTGTGGGCGGAAAACTACAGTTATTTTAAGGGACGGCGGCAAGGGCCGCCCCCGATATGGAGGTACCCAAAATCGACATCAGAATCAGTTACGACACCATGAAGGGGGAATTCAAGCGTGTGTTCCTCAAGTGCGGGATGGACCTAGAAAAATCCGAGGTCTGTGCAAAAATTCATACAGAATCGAGCCTGGACGGAGTCTATTCCCATGGGGCGAACCGGGTGGCCCGGTTTTTCAACTTTGTCCAAAAGGGCTGGGTGGACGTGAAGGCCGAACCATCCCTGGAAAAAAGCTTCGGGGCCGTGGAGGTGTGGAACGGCAACCGGGGGCCCGGCATTTTGAACGCCCTCTTTGCGACGGACCGGGGCATTGCCCTGGCGGAAAAACACGGAATCGGCCTGGTGGGACTCAAAAACACCACCCACTGGATGCGCGGGGGCACCTACGGCAAGTACGCGGCTGAAAAGGGCTACGTGGCCGTCTGCTGGACCAACACGGAATCCGTCATGCCCCCCTGGGGGGGCAGGGAGGTCCGCCTGGGGAACAATCCCTTCGTCATGGCGGCGCCCTCAGAGGAGGGGCCGGTCATTCTGGACATGGCCATGTCCCTCTATTCCTACGGGAAGCTCCAGGTAACGGGTCTGGCGGGCAAGAAGCTGCCCTTTCCCGGGGGCTGGGACAAGGAGGGGAACCTCACGGACGACCCCAGGGCCCTCTCGGAGTCCCTCAGGCTCCTCCCCATAGGCTACTGGAAGGGCTCGTCTTTCTCGTTCATGCTGGACATCCTCGCGGCGATTCTCTCGGACGGCCTGTGCGCGGCGGAGCTGGACAACATCGAAAGCGGCAACTGCACGGGGTGTTCCCAGATCTTCATCCTGATCGACCCCGAAAAAATCGGGGGCAGGGAGTACAGCGGGAAGGTCATCCGGATCGCCAAGGAGCACATAAAGTCCTCGGCCCCGGCGGAACACGGGGGCAGAATCCAGTACCCCGGCGAGGGAAGCGCCCGGTCCAGGGCGGACAACCTCAAAAACGGGATTCCCGTGGACGAGGGTGTGTGGGAGAGGATTTGCGGGCTCTAGCATGGTAAAACCGGAGTACGAACTCTACCTCAGCAGCGACACCACCCGCTGGCGCATGAAAAAACCCCACTTCCACGAGGACGTGGAGGTTCTCTTCGCCCTCACCGGGGAGGGTGAATTTTTCGTCGAGAACGAACTCTACCCCATCAGGCCGGGTTCGCTTTTTCTGTTCAGCGAGGGGGTCATCCACCAGAGCATGGCGAGCGGCGCCTACTCCCGGTACGTGCTCCACGTGTCCCCGGAGACCCTCCGGGAATTTTCCACCCGGTCGAGCGATATTCCGGCCTTTATCAGGAGGAAGCCCGTCAGGTGCGCCGCCCTGGAAGACACAAGATACGACAGGCTTCTGGAAAAACTGCGGCGCCTCGGGAAGGCCCAGGACGACAAGTTCTGCGCGGACATCAGGAAGTCCTTGCAGCTTTTGGATGTGCTCGTGCGGGTGATAACGTTTTTTTCCGGGGCGGAGTCCGAAAGGAAGCTGCAAAAACCGGAATTCGTGCAGATTACCCCGGTCTTGCGGTACATCCAGTCCAACATCGACTCCCCGATCACCCTGGATTCCCTGGCAAAGACGTTCTTCATAAGCAAATACTACCTGTGCCACCTCTTTAAGTCCGCCACGGGCCTGAGTGTGATGGACTACATCATCAACTACCGGATTTTGCGCGCCAGGGAGCTGCTCCGCAAGGGAATCCGTGTGCAGGAAGCGGCGGATCGGGCGGGGTTTAAAAACTGCGCCCACTTTACCCGCACCTTCAAGCTCCTCACGGGGATTCCGCCCAAGCAGTACGCCAAGAAATACGTGGGTCTCTAGGGACATGCTGAAATCAGCGCGTCCCCCGGATTGAATTTTTTTATCCCCAGGGATACCCTTGTCCCATGGCGGAGGATTTATGAGTGAGGGTGATATAATTTTCAGCTATTCCTTCAACCGGGAGGAAACCATGGGTTTGGCGGCGGTAGTGCGGAAACAGCGCCTTCCGCCGGAGCTTTCCAAATTCTCAAAGGTCCTCCAGGACGCGCTCATGCGGAACATATCCCTGGACGAAGCGGAGGCCCTGTTCAATGGGTAGGAGAAGGCGGAGGGCGCTGATTCTCCTTGGCTCTGCGCTCCTCCTTGGGTGCGCGGTGTGCGGGGGCGCGTTCCTTGTGTACAGCCGGGGCATCGGGGCCCCTTCGGACAGCCCGGAGGCGCTCCGGTTCGACGTTCCCCAGGGCGCAACCATGAAGGGGACCGCCAGGGCGCTTAAAGCGCGGGGGCTCATCCGGTCGGACCTGTGGTTCTACCTCCTGGCCCGGCGGCGAGGAGCCCTCCTCAAGGCCGGCTCCTACAGGATTTCCCCGGACATGGACGCCCCTTCCATCCTGGCCCTCCTCGAATCCGGCAGGGGCGCCCACGTCACCGTCAGTGTGCCCGAGGGGTACACGGTAAAAAAAATCGCCTCCCTGGTCGAAAAAGACGGAATCTGCCCGGCCGCGGACTTCATCGCCGCATCAGGGGACAGGGCGCTCCTTGGGGAATACGGCATCCCCGGGGATTCCTTCCAGGGCTACCTGTTCCCGGACACCTATTTCCTCGTTTCCGGCATGGAAGCTTCCGCCGTGGTCCGCATGATGGCGGATACCTTTTTCAAAAAACTCGCGGCAATCCCCGGCTCGTCCTCCCTCTCCCCCCAGGAGCTCCACCAAAGGGTGATTCTGGCGTCCATCGTGGAGCGGGAATACCGCCGGGAAGAGGAGGCCCCCCTCATCGCCAGCGTATTCGTCAACCGGCTCAGGGAGCGCTGGGGGCTCTATTCCTGCGCCACCGTGGAGTTCATCCTTACGGAGATCCTGGGCAGGCCCCACCCCGAAGCCATCACCGTGGAGGACACCCGGATCGACAATCCCTACAACACCTACAAATGGGCGGGGCTCCCCCCGGGGCCGATTTCCAGCCCCGGCATGATCGCCCTGGACGCGGCGATTAACCCGGCCCAAACCGGGTACTACTACTTCCGTCTGGTCGATTCCGGGGCGGGGCGTCATCACTTTTCCGGTGATTTTACCGAGCATATCGAAACCGGGCGGATCGCCGTCCCCAAAAAGGCGCCCTGATGGCCGGACGAATCTCCCAGGAAACCATCCAGGACATCGCCGGCCGGGTGGATATGGTCGCCCTGGTGGGGGAATACACCAGGCTCGAAAAAAAGGGGGGCCGCTGGGCAGGGCTCTGTCCCTTTCACAACGAAAAGACTCCCTCTTTTTTTGTGGACCCCCTTAAAAAACTCTATCACTGCTTCGGCTGCGGCGCCGGAGGGGACGCGATTTCCTTCTACCGGGAGGTGGAAAAGGCATCCTACGTTGACGCGGTGCGATTCCTTGCGCAAAAAACCGGCGTGGAGATCCGGTACGACGGCGCCTTCGTGCCCGTGGAGGGGAACACAAAAAACGACGAATACCGGGACCTGTATACCAAGGTGGCGGGGGTGTTCCATCACCTCCTCGTAAAGACCCCCCAGGGGGCCGAGGCCCTGGCATACATAAAAGGCCGGGGCATAACCGACGAAACCGTCGGGCGGTTCATGCTCGGCTACGCCCCCAGGGACCGCTACTGGCTCAGGAAATTCCTCACGGGCAAAAGCTACAGCAGGGAATTCCTCTCGGATTCGGGGCTTTTTTCAAAAAAATTCCCGGACATGGCGTTTTTTCAGGACCGGCTCATGTTCCCCATCTACGACAGGCAGTCCAGGGCGGTGGCCTTCGGGGGGCGCATCCTCTCCGGGGACGGCCCCAAGTACCTCAACTCCGGGGACCTGCCCTTCTTCCACAAGGGGGAGACCCTCTACGCCTTCAACCTGGCGAAGCAGGAGATCCGCTCAAAAAAAGCGGCCGTCCTCTGCGAGGGGTACATGGACGTGCTGGCCTACCACCAGAGCGGGGTAGGGACCGCTGTTGCGCCCCTGGGCACGGCCCTCACCAGGGAGCAGGTGCGGCTCGTCAAGAACTTCGCGGACACGGTCTACCTCTCCTTCGACAGCGACCGGGCCGGCGAGGCCGCATGCAGGAAGGCGATTCTCCTGTGCAGGCAGGAGGGGCTTCCCGCCCGGGTGGTGCGCTTCAATGAGGGGAAGGATCCCGCGGAAATTTTGCAGAAATTTGGTCCCCAGGTATTGACAAAGTGTATAGAAAGCGCTATAATTGATTCTGATTATTTGCTGTCCATGGTGATGCGCGATTATCCGATAGATACGCCGGAAGGAAAAACAAAGGCCGCTTTGGCCTTTTTCCCGTATATCGATGCGCTTGCCGAGGACATGCAAAAACAGTCCTGCTTGGATGTATTGTGCCAGGCCCTCAACATACGTCAGGAGGCTGCCAGGCACGATTATCTTAACAGAGACGAAGCCCGGAAACGAACGAAAGACGAACAAGCCGCATCGCAGCAAGCCCCGCCGGGGCGCATTAAGCTGAATGCCGAATTGCGGACAGTGCTTTCAGTTATTGCAAATTTTGAGTTTTTTCCGGAATTTCGTGCCGCTCTGAGCGCGGAAGATTTTGAAAATTCCCTTGCGAGGGATATGTTCATTTCGATGGAAGAGTGTTACAGACAAGAAGCTGTCTCTGTGAGCGCCATTTTGTCTCGTTTTGAGGACAAAAATGTGAAGGAACTGATAACAGATGCCGTTACCTCCGGCGAATACGGCGGATATACCCTTGATACGGTTAAATCCAGTATCAAACGGATAAAACGCAATAGTTTCGAGCGGAGACGGACCGTTCTCCAGAATAAAATCAGCGGAATTCATGTTTTGACTCTCCAGGATCAGCAGCGGCTTGACGCGCTCCTTTCCGAAAAGATGAGCATCGATTCAGAACTCAAAAATTTGTGAGGATTAACCACGTGTCCGAACTCGTTCAAAACCTTGCGTTAGAAAAACTTATTGATTTCATAAAAGACAAGACCAGCATAACCTGGGACGAATTTAACGATCTCTTCCCCAGCGTTGACAGCGATTCCCAGGAGAAGATCGACGCCGCCCTGGTGGAGCTGGAGCGGCGGAACATCCAGGTCCTCCCCGTGGACGGTCTCCAGGAGGAGGGGGAGGCAGAAGCGCCCCAGGAGGGAGCCAAGCAGGGGGACCCCAAAAAGCGTATCCTCTTTAACGAAAAAGATTCCGGCGGGGACGATCCGATCCGGCTCTACCTGCGGGAGATCGGCAAGGAAAACCTGCTCACCGCCGAGCAGGAGGTGGAGCTCTCCAAAAAGATGGAGGACGGCGAAACCATCATCAGGAACGTGATCAAAAATTCCGGGGTTCTTATCCCGGAGTTTTATGAAATCGCCAAGACCGCCTTAAAAAAAGAAAACGACGAGCGCGGCGGCCCCTTCAGAAACCGTAAGGACAGCGACGCCCTGGCGGAAAAACGCAGGCTTAAAACCCTGTACGGAGAGACGTTAAAGCCGATTTTGCTGGAACTCAAGGAATACATGCAGCGGAAAAAGCAGCTCATCGAGGAGGGGCAGACAAAGTCCGTCTTCGACGACGAGCGCCTGGTCACCCTCAAGAACATCATCCTGCCGGTCCTGCAAGCTGTGGAGATTCAAACCGAAGAAATCGAGCGGTTCGCCGTAAAGTTTATCGACGCCACGGTTAAGATCAACGAGAACCAGCACAAAAAAGAAAAAAAAGAAAAGGAACTGCGGATCACCGATTTCGCCGCCCTCAGGAGTATGGGCAAGAGCCTGGGGGTCAGGAACGAGCGCATCAAACTGGAGCAGGAGCTCGGCCTTTCGGCGGACGAGATCCGGGAGATCTACACCCAGATCCAAAAGATCGACCGGAAGCTCAAAAGGCTGGAGTTTGAATTTGAGAACAATGTGTCCGAAATTAAAGCCATGTCCGAAGAGATCAGACGCGGCCAAAGGATGATGAAGGAGGCAAAGAACCGCCTGATCACGGCGAATTTGCGGCTCGTCGTGTCCATCGCAAAGAAATACACCAACCGGGGGCTGCAGTTCTTCGACCTCGTCCAGGAGGGGAACATCGGCCTCATCAAGGCGGTGGAAAAATTCGAGTACCGGAAGGGCTACAAATTTTCTACCTACGCCACCTGGTGGATCCGCCAGGCCATAACCCGGAGCATCTCGGACCAGGCCCGCACGATCCGGGTGCCCGTGCACATGATCGAGCAGATCAACAAGGTGGTGCGGGAGTCCCGGCAGCTCATGCAGCGCCTGGGCAGGGAGCCCTCGGACGAGGAGATCGCCGCCCAGCTCGGGTGGCCCCTCACCAGGGTCAAGCAGGTAAAAAATGTGGCCCGGGAACCGATTTCCCTGGAGACCCCCATCGGGGAGGAGGAGGATTCCCTTTTGGGAGATTTCATCGAGGACAAGGACGTGGAAAATCCGGCGATTCAGACCTCGAACATCATGCTCAAGGAACACATCCATTCCGTCCTCTCCACCCTCCCGGCCAGGGAGCAGGAGGTGCTCAACATGCGGTTCGGCCTGGATGACGGGTATTCCCTCACCCTGGAAGAGGTGGGCCTCTACTTCAACGTCACCAGGGAACGGATCCGCCAGATCGAGGCCAAGGCCCTCCGCAGGCTCAGGCCCCCCAGGCGGTCCCACGGCTTGCGGGAATATATGTCGGTGGAATAAAGCCGGAGCCCTGTAGACATTTATTGGGCTTTGGTGTAGGATAGGACCGAATGTCCGGTTCAATAACGAAGGGGTACTATGGATACGACAGAGATTTTTGACAAGCTCAAGACGCTCCAGGACATACTTGTTCAAAAGTATGATCTGGAAAACAAAATAGAGGCGTCTCCCAAGCATTTGCAATCCCAGGATGAATTGCTCTCCAGGCTCAAAAAGGAATACATCGAACACAGCGCCGAGTTCGATGCCAAAAAAGACGAGGTCAACAGGCTCAAGTACGAGCTCCAGGAGGCGGAGGCGTCCCGGGAGCGGGGGGAGAAGGGCATGGATACCATCACCACCCACCGGGAATACGAGGCCCTGGATAAAGAAATCAAGGACGCCACCGACCAGGAACAGCGGATCCGCAAGGACCTCCAGCGGGAAGAAAAAAATCTTGCCGAGATCAACGACCGGCTCAAGCAGGATGAGGAGTTCATCCAGAGTCAGGAGGCGGAGCTCGCCAGCGGCAGGGAGAGTCTTTCCCTTGAGGTGGGGGACTACAAGGCAAAGCTCGCTGAGCTTACCGCCCAGGAACAGGAAACCAACACGTCCATAGACCAGGAGATCATCTTCAAATTTGAACGCATCATAAAGAGCAAGCAGGGGAAGGGCATTGTGGCGGTAAAGGGCAATGTGTGCGACGGCTGCCACATGATTCTGCCCGCCCAGTTCGCCAACAAGGTGCGTTCCGGGGAGGAAATCGTGTTCTGTCCCTACTGTTCCCGTATTCTCTACTACCAGGAGCTCGACCAGGACGAGGCCGAATACTTCCACGTGGAGGAGACGGGCAGCCTGGCGGACCTGGACACCGACTTCGGGGAAGATGAGCTCGACGAAGAAGAGGACGAGGTCCTGAACGATTCGGCGGATGAATCGGGCAAGGACATGATGGAATATGACGAATGAGCTTGCATTCGGGATACCGCCTGTGAATCAAGAAAACCGGCGGCATCCCGAGCGCAAAAGGAAGCGGCCGCTTGCCTATGGGCAAGAGGAAAGTCCGGGCTCATCCGGAAAAAATGCCGGGTAACACCCGGGCGGAGGGGCGCCGCAGGCTCCGGCTCAAGGGCCCTTCCGACAGAGAGCGCAACAGAAAACGTACCGCCTACGTCTGGGGAGAAGACCTTTGGTTTTCGGCCCAGGCCGGTGAGGGTGAAAAGGCAGGGTAAGAGCCTACCGCGCGTCCGGTAACGGACGCGGCAGTGCAAGCCTCATTTTGAGCAAGGTTAAGCAGTAACCGCGATTCCGGTATGGAACCGGAGTCAGGGTCAAGGCCCGGGCAATGGTTCCACGGTTACGGGTAAACCGCATGAGCCGTCCGGCAACGGGCGGCCCAGATAGATGGCCGCCCACGTCCCGGGGCAATGCCCCGGGGTGTGACAGAACCCGGCTTACCTTTTGTGCTTTTTTTTGGAGTTATTCTGATGTTTAGGCGCGGAAAAACATGAAGAAGATAAAAATACTGGTCATAACACCGGACGAACGGAAAAAACAGCGTCAAAGAATTACCCGGGGTGTCCTCGCCCTCCTTGTATTCGCCGGGATTGTTCTCTCTTCATTTCTCTTTTACCACAGGACAAAATCCCGAATCACCCTCCGGGCCGTGCACGAACTGTGGAAACAGGAGGACTACCAGGGGGTCTACACCCTCACCGCGGGCCTGCTCGCTTCCTTCCCCCTGGACTCCGGCGCCCTGGCCTACCGGGGATTCGCCGCGTATTACCTGGCCGCCAGGGAGACGGATCTGTCCAAGTCCCAGTCCTTCCTTGAAGAGGGGATCATCTCTCTCAGGAAGGCCCTGTATAAAGCGAACAAGCGTATCCAGCCCCAGATCAACTACATGCTGGGGAAGGCGTATTTTTTAAAAAACACCCTGTCCGCCTATTATTACTACGCCGACATGGTCGTTTTCTACCTGAACGAGGCTGTGCGGCTCGGTTTTTCCGCCAGGGATATTCCCGAAATCCTCGGTCTTTCCTATGGGGCCCTGAATATGACAACCGAAAGCGTCATGGCCTTTACGGAGGCCCTCAAGGTGCGGGACTCGGACGTGCTCGAGCTGGCCATCGCGGAACAGAAGTACAAGCTCAGGGACTACGATTCCGCCAAGCCCTACCTTTTTAAGGTGGCCCGGTCGAGCAAGGACGACGTGTTCATAAAACAGAGTCATGCGCTTTTGGGGCAAATTTATATCGACGAGGGGCATTACGACGATGCCCGGAGGGAGTTTCAGGCCATCCTCGACAAGGACCCCGCTTCAAGCGACGCCTATTACGGATTCGGGCTGGTCTACGAAAAAGAGGGGGACTACCCCAGGGCCAGGGCCGAATGGCGGAGGGCCCTGCGGTACGACGTGAACCACCCGGGGGCTCTGCAAAAATTGGCGGATTCCCGGTGAATATAGATGGAGGTTTCTGATGGGTTTTTGGGACAAATTTTCAACGGACATCGGCATTGACCTGGGCACATGCAACACGCTGATCTATGAACGGGGAAAGGGCATCGTGATCAACGAGCCCTCGGTCATCGCGGTGGAGCGGGGGAACAAGGAAGTCGTGGCCGTCGGGGCCGAGGCAAAGCGTATGCTCTACAAGACCCCGGGCAACATCATCGCCATACGCCCCCTGGCGGACGGGGTCATCGCCGATATGGACGGCACGGAAAAAATGATCCGTTACTTCATCTCAAAGATCAAAAAGAAGCGGCAGCTCATCAAATCCATGCGCATGAAGATAGGAGTCCCCACCTGTATCACCGAGGTAGAAAAACGCGCCGTCCTTGAGGCCGCGGCCAAGGCCGGGGCAAAACAGGCGGATGTAATCGCCGAGTCCCTGGCGGCGGCTATCGGGGCGGGGATCCCCATCCACGAGCCCGCCGGGCACATGGTCTGCGACATAGGCGGGGGCACCACGGAGGTATCGGTGATTTCCCTGGGGGGCATGGTCGTAACGAGCGCCATCCGCATCGGCGGGGACGAGTTCGATGAGGCCATCATCAAGCACGTGCGGAACATCCACAGCATCGAGATCGGCCAGGAGACCGCCGAGCGGATCAAAATCGAGATAGGCAATGTCGCCCCGGACAAGGAAAACGGCAAGATCGGAATCCGGGGGAGGGACGCGGTCACCGGGCTCCCCCACGAGATCGTCATCGATTCAGTCGAAGTGACCGAGGCCCTCAAGGACCCGATCACCCAGATCATCGACGAGATAAAGCGTACCCTGGGAAAGACCCCCCCGGAGCTTGCGGCGGACATTTTCGAGCGGGGCATCGTGATGACCGGGGGAGGGTCCCTCCTCAAGGGGCTGCCTACCCTGGTCAGGCAGGAAACGGGGGTCCCGGTGATCCTGGTGGAGCAGCCCCTGGAATGTGTGGCCGTTGGCGCGGGTCTGGCCTTCGATTTGTTCAAGGATATGTCCTCAGACAGGAGCATCTATGACAACCTTTAACAGGTGAGTCCCGGGGTTATGGAAACAAAACGGCGAACCCGCATACAGGTGAGTTTTTCTTTCTTCCTGTTCATCTTTCTCATGCTTCTTTCCGGCACGGTCCTGGCCCTCTCTACGGGGGGCTTTGTCGTTGATTTTAAGCAGGTCGGTTTTTCTATCTTTTCCGGACTCCAGGAGGGCGCCTCGTCCATAACGAACAGCGCGTCGAACCTGGCGAACGCGGTCAGGGACCTGGCCCGGCTCAAACAGGAGTATGACACCTTAACGGCGCGCCTCCAGGACTACGAATATCTCCAGAGGAACAACGCGGAAATCCGCCTGGAAAACGAGCGCCTCAAGGAACAACTGGGGTTTTCCTCGGATTTTGAATACACGAACTACCCGGCCATGATTATCGCCCGGAATCCCGACACCCTCTATTCGGCCATCACGATCAACAAGGGGAGCAGGGACGGCATAAAAAAGAACATGCCCGTGATTGCCGTGCAGAACGGCGTGGTCGGTCTGGTGGGGAAGATCGTCACCGTGGGGCGCGGGGCCAGCATGATCATGCCGGTCTACGATTACCAGTGCAATATCTCCGCCCGGATAAAGTCCACCAGGGACATCGGGCTTGTGTCCGGGATGGGGTACGACACCCTCCTTTCCATGAAATACATAAAAAAGCGGGTCTTCAATGAGCTCCAATACGGGGACATCGTGGTAACCTCCGGGGAGAACGACAATTATCTCCGGGACATCCCCATAGGTTCAATCTCAAAGATCACCGTTGTGGACTACGATTCTTCCCTCATCATCGAGCTTGCCCCGGTGATAGATTTTTCGCGCCTGGAATTCGTGCTTGCGGTGGACATAAAATCACCGGTCGAGGGGGAGGAGGAGTGATGGTAAAAACACTTTTTGCTTCCACCGTGCTGCTCCTGTGTCTCCTCCTGATAGAAACCACGATGCTCTCGAACATACCCTATCTCCCAACCATACCGGATCTGCAACTGATAGCGGTCATGTATATCGGCCTCAAAAACGGAACCCTCCTGGGGGAATCCGCCGGGTTCATCTCGGGGATCATGCTCGACTTTGTGAGCGCGTCCCCCCCGGGACTCAACTGCCTGGTCCGCACCGCCGCGGGGGCCCTCTGCGGAGTCTTCCACCGGACCCTGAACAGCACGGGTATCCTGATACCCATGCTCTTCGGCCTCTGCATCACGGCGGTAAAAATCCTGGCGGTCAACGTGATCTCCTTCTTCTTCCCCCTGGCCCAGATCGTGCTGTATAAATTCTTCTCCCTCCAGCTCATCTCTGAGGCCGCCTTGAACATGGTTTTGTGTCCCATCATGTTCGCCCTCCTGTCCCTCTTCGGCGTCCTTGTGGTCAAGAAGGAGGACGCCCTGTGAAACTCTTCGACATGGGAAAGCGGAAACGGAAAACCCCGAGGGACATGGGAGAAAAAAGCGGCAAGGTCTTCATCCTCCTGGTCCTTGTGAGCGTCTCCTTCGGGGTGTACGCATTTAAACTTTTCTCCATGCAGGTGATCGAAGGGGCCGTATACCGCAGGCAGTCCGTAACGATCTCCAGCAGGTCCGCGGAAATTCCCGCCCAGCGGGGGGAAATATACGACAGGAACTTTTCGACCCCCCTGGTCGTCAACATGGACTCCTTTGCGGTGGATATTGTGCCCGGAGAAATCACCGCCGGAAAATACGACACGGTCACCGGAAAGCTCGCCCAATACCTGGGGATAGAGAAACGCTCCATCGATTCAAAAATTCCCCATTCAATGCGCAATTCATTTTCAACAATAGAAATAAAATCAAACGTGTCCTTCCAGACGGTGCAGAACATCGCGGAGAACATCGTGGACCTGCCGGGGGTGTCCTGGCGGTCAAAGCCCATAAGGAATTACGTCGACAAGGGCTCCCTGTCCCATGTGATCGGATACGTGGGGGACATAACAAAGGAAGAATTGAAAATCCTGTACAACCAGGGGTACAAGACCACGAGCATCATCGGGAAGACGGGCATAGAAAAACAGTACGACACCCTCTTGCAGGGAACCACCGGGGCGGAATCCCGGACGGTGGACGTGCGGGGGCGGCTGATTTCCCTGGCGCCGGTGATAAAAATGCCCGAACCGGGGAAGAACCTGGTGCTGACCATCGACACCCGCATCCAGCGCCTGGCTGAGGAGGCCCTGGGCAATAGGGTAGGGGCGGCGGTCGTCCTCAGGCCCTCCAACGGCGAAATCCTCGCCATGGTTTCCTATCCCTACTACGACGCGAATATTTTTAACGGGGACAATACCGGGGCCGCATACACGGCCCTGGCCGGGGAGTCCCAGAAGCCCCTCCTGAACCGGGCCGTAAACGCGGTCTACCCCCCGGCGTCAACCTTCAAGGTCGTCATGACCACGGCCTTCCTTTCCGAACAGCAGGCCCTGAAGGACCAGAAGATCGAATGTAAGGGCACGATCACCTACGGCAACAGGACCTTCCGGTGCCACATCGGCCCCCCGGGCCACGGTTTTCTCGACCTCCGGGGCGGGCTGGCCCAGTCCTGCAATATCTATTTCTGGACCGTCGGACGGGACTACCTTGGGGTTGACAAGATCGCCCAGTACGCCAGGGACTTCGGCCTGGGGCAGAGTCTGGAGGTGGATCTGCCCAGCTCCTCCGAGGGGTTCATCCCCACGGCCCTGTGGAAGGAGCGCCGGTACCACGAAAAATGGCTCGGGGGGGATACGATGAGCATGTCCATAGGGCAGGGGTACACCCTGGTTACGCCCCTCCACGCGGCGGATATGATGGCCATGGTTGTAAACAGGGGAAAGATCTACCGGCCCCACTTCCTCAAGGAAGTGCGGGATCCCATATCGGAGGAAATCATCGCGGAGACAGAACCGGAAGTCCTTTTTGAGTCCCCGGCGCCGGCTCAGATTTGGGAGCAGCTCCAGTCGGACCTCCGCTACACCGTTACGAACGGTTCCGCCCAATACCCCCTCCGAAACCCCATGGTGAAGATCGCGGGAAAAACCGGCACGGCGGAGGTTGCCCAATATGTGAATCAGTGGCATTCCTGGTTTGTCGCCTACGCCCCCTTTGACGCGCCCCCGGAGGACACGGTGGTCGTCTGCGTCCTTGTGGAAGCCCAGAACGTGTGGGAGTGGTGGGCCCCCTATGCGGCCAACATCATTTTCCAGGGGATTTTTGCCAACCAGACCTACGACGAAGCCATAGAAACCCTGGGCTTCCGGTACCTGGCGAAACCCATGGGCCGCCGGGAGTGATCTGGAAAGGGTAGGGTAATGAAAAAAAATTTCGTGAGCATTTTTGATCCCCTGCTTTTCTTTCCGATGCTGGTGCTTGTCGTCTTCGGCATTGTCTTTATTTATTCCTCCGGCTTCAATTCGAGCGGAATCAACGTGTCCAATGAGTTTATAAAACAGATAATCTTTGCAGCGACCGGACTGCTCCTTATGACCGCTTCTTCCTTCTTTGACTACCGGAGGGTCTACCGGTATGTGCCCTACATTTTCATCGGCCTTGCGGTTGTGCTTTTGTACACGGGCATCTTCGGCCGCTACGTGAACGGCGCCCGGAGCTGGCTGGGGATTGGGGAATTCGGGGTTCAGCCCTCGGAATTCGGAAAAGTCGGTTTCATCCTGTTTTTTGCGTGGTACCTGGACAAATCCGCGGGCTATCCCGACTTCCAGCGTTTCATCGGGGCCCTGTTGATTCTGCTGATTCCCCTTGGGTTGATTCTCTTGCAGCCTGACCTGGGGACCGCCAGCGTGTATGTGCCGATTTTCCTGGTGATGTGTTTTTTTGCGGAAATCCCCCTGCGGTATATCCTGGTTGTGG
>JAISTZ010000042.1 GCA_031272345.1 Spirochaetaceae bacterium
CCATTGCGCCCTGGGCGTCCAGAGTCGCGGTGATGGGGGTTTCCCGGAGAATCTGCGGCTGAATCCCGCCCTTGATCACCCCCAGGCGGATGCCCTCGGCGTACCGGTTTATCCTGGCAACCCCGTGGCTGGGGATGCCCCTGGCGTCGGCGGCAACCAGAATCCTGCTTGAATCCGCCGATTCATCCGCGGGAATTCCCAGGGCGGTAAAAATTCCTGCGCAGAGGCCGACAAGGGCCTCCCACTGCACACGCACCACATCGTCAGAATGTTGTTCTGCCATAGTTTTCCTCACTTTTTCAGCCGGGCCGATTTTGTCGACATTCGACTGTATGCGTTGATTTTAGCATGGTTTTTAAAAACCCGCAAGCTAAAAATCTTTTTTACCAAAGATTCCCGTTTTTATCAAAGGGCCAGTCCTCCAGGCCGGAGAGTATGCTTATGCGCTTGTCCCCCTGGGCCTCCGCCGCCATGGATTCGGACACGTATATCTCGCCCGTGTGGAGGCTGTCGGGGATGCGGACAATCCGGGGATGCTCCGTGTCGCAGGCGGTGCAGGTCTTCAGGGCAAGCCGGATCGCCTCGCTGTCGCTCTCTGCAACCACGGGAATCCGGGCGTAGTCCATGGCGCGGCTGGTGATGGCGTTCACCCAGGTGGCGTCGTAGTCGATCTGCTCGAAGAGCCGGCGGGTAATCACGTGGGCAGCGCCGATGCCCAGGGCCGCTCCGTGGGTCTCCGGCGTAAGGTCCAGGATGACCGTGCGGCACACGGTGATTCCCCCGGTGACAAAGGGCGCGCAGGCGCCGGCTCCGGTGATGTTGGGGTCCATGCCGGTACCGGAAATGTTCTTGCCGATGCGGTCAACCACGAGCACGTCCGCCTTATCGAAGAGGATGTAGGGCAGGTTCCTCCGGGCTTCCTCCAGGAGGGGCGGTTCCCGCGCTTCGATCTCGTCCGCCCGCATTGCCGCTACCTTGAAGGTCTGGTCGTAGGCGTTTTCCACAATGCCGAACCCCAGAATCACCGGGGCGTACCTGATTATGGTCCGCCCGAAAAGGAGAACCATCACCGCCATGTGGGCGTACCCCAGTTGGTGGCAGATGTCCGCCCCCTCCCGCTTGCCCAGGCCGATTGCCATCATCTTCATAAGACCGCTTTCGTAGGGACCCCGGAAGTCCGTGTGGGGTTTTATCCGCCCCACCACGATGATTCCGTCGGATTCCGCGGCGTACTTGTCGATGCGGACGCCCGTATAGGGGCCCGTGGGCATGGGCTCCAGGCTTTGCCCGATTTCCACGGTTTCCATTGACGAGAGGATCGGGCAGCCGATGAACTCCTCGGTGACGCCGTAGCCCGTAAGAATCGCCCTCTGCCCCTCCGCCGTGGCCCCCCCGTGGCTCCCCATGGCGGGCACCACGAAGGGCTTGGCCCCCTGGGATGTGACGTACCCCACGATTGCCCTGGTGATGAGGGCGATGTTCGCCACCCCCCGGCTCCCGCAGGTGACGGCTATCCGCTTTCCCGGCTTTATGATGCCCTGAAGTTCCGGCCTGGAGAGCTCCGCGAGCACTGCCTGGGGAATTTTTTCCGCTTCAATATGGGAGGAATCAAAACGCTGGTGAATCTTTACCATCCGCGGCAGCCGGATTCCGGCGCACAGTTGACCGATGGGACTCGACATAAAACCCCTTTTTGTCGACATTCGACTGTATATGGCAAGTGTACCACAGGTTTTTAAAACCGCAAGCTTTTTTTACCAAAAAATTCATCCCGAAAAACTCCCCGGCTTTTTCCACCCGTCTTGCTTTTCTCCAAAAAATCCTGTACCCTCAGGTTCATGGACATAACGCGCACCATCAAAGACCAGGTGTATGCGATTTTAAAACAAAAAATCCTTTCCGGGGAATATCAGAGCGGCGTTCAGCTCAAGGAAAGCGACATTGCCGAGGAATTGCGGGTGAGCCGCTCTCCCGTGCGGGAGGCTTTCCGGGACCTTACCGCCGACGGCCTTGTGTCAACCGAGGCCCAAAAGGGCACCTTCGTAAAACAAATCACCCTTCAGGATATGGAAGACATCATGTATGTCCGCCTCATGTTCGAGAAAAAGGGCATCTACAATATCAAAAACCTCTCCAAATCCCGGCCGGGGATTCTGCGGAATATCCGGGACAACCTGGTCAAAGCCTACGAAGAGCGCAACATCGCGGATTTTTCCGCCTGGGATTACGCCCTGCACACGGAAATCACGTCATTCTGCGACAGCCAGATCATGCAGCAACTGGGGGAGCGGCTGAACGGCATGATGCTGATGATGCGGAACATCACCCTGCAAAACGAGGCGCGGTTTTTGCAGTCCTTCAACGAGCACATCAAGATTATCGACGCCCTCCTTGCGGGGGAATGTGACCGGGCCTGGGCTATCGACAAGACCCACATCAGGCACACCCTGGATTCGTTTTGCAAGTATCGCTTTGCCAGCGACAGCCGGTTCCGGGGCAAGGTGGGGCTCTTCGGCGGGGCCTTCGACCCGATTCACGCCGGGCACCTGCGGCTCTGCGAGTCAATGTTCAAGGAGCTGAACCTGGACAGAATCCTCCTGATTCCATCGTTCAAGCCGGTGCACAAGCAGAAGTCAATCACCGCAAGCTTCGGGGACCGGCTGGAACTGTGCCGCCTGGCGGTGCAGGGGGACTCCCGCTATCTGGTGGAGGACATCGAGGGCAGTCTCTACGGCACGGGGTATTTTTGCGACACCCTCAGACATTACGCGCCTTCCATCGGAGAGATTTACCTGATTTTGGGGCCCGATTCGTATACGGGGCTTGGGGGCTGGAAAAACAGCGAGTACATCATCAAAAACGCGATTCTGTGCACCCTTGCGGGCCGGGGGGCGTCCCTTGCGGACCTGCGCCGGCGCCAGGCGGACTTTGAGCGGCTGGGATGCCGGAGCGTGATTCTGGAGGGCGACTCCCTCCCGGTTTCTTCCGCTCAGATTCGAGGGGACCTTGAGGGTTCACGGGAATTCCTTCCCCCAGGGGTCTACGAGTACATCAAGAAACTTCAATTATATTAACAACGTGTCCCTAGGTGCGCTTTACCGCCCGGTAGAGATCGTCCCTGGGGAGGGCCGCGTAGAGGGGCCGCCCGTGGGGGCACCGGGGATTCTCCATGGCAAGGGTCTGTTCCGCGATGAAACAGGCGGTTTCCGCGCCCAGCACGTCCCCCTCCTTGACCGCCTGCTTGCACGCGCAGGCGGCCGCGCACCGGGCGAGCACTTCCTCCGGGTTGAGCCGCTTTTGCAGGAGGGCCTCCCGGAGGTCCTCTTCCCCGCCGTTCCACAGCACGGGCGCCGTGGCGGCCTCCCACCTGCCGGACCCGCAGTTCGTCATCTCGAATCCCGCGTCAAAGAGGGCGGTTTTTAGGGATTCCAGGTAGTCATCCTCGTCCCTGTTCGCGGTTTCTATCACGTAGGGGATGAGGAGGGTCTGGCGCTGTCCCTGGGAGGCGATGAATTGGTCGTAGAGGATCCGCTCGTGGGCCGCGTGGTGGTCAATCAAAAACAGGGTTTCCCCCCGCTCCACGATGATGAACACCCCGAAGGCCGTGCCCAGGTAGCGGAAGTCCCGGTCCCGGCGGAAGCTTCCGGGGCTCTGGGAGGCCCCCGGAGCCGGGGGGACTGGGAAGTCCGCCGGGGGGACGGGGCCCTGGGGCTGGAAAGCCGGGGCGTGGGGGAGCTCCCCCCGGAGGAAGCTGTCCTGGTAGAAAAAGCCCCGGCTTTCCGGGGCGCCCTCCCTGGCCGGAAACAGGGGATCCGCCCCGGTTTCGTGCACGGAGGCACGGGAGGGGCCGATGGGGTTGAGGGCGCCCCGCACCGCCGCGTGGTGGAAGAACTGCCGCACCGCCCCTGAAATCGAGCGGTGTATCGGCGCGATGTCCTTGAACCGGGCTTCCTTTTTTGCGGGGTGAATGTTGAAGTCCACCAGGGAGGGGTCAACCTCAAGGAAGAGGGCCGCCACGGGGTGGGCGCCGTTGGGGAAGAATCCCGAGGCCCCGTATTCAATCGCCTGAATCAGGGCGAACTCGGCTATTTTTCTGCCGTTCACATAGATAAGGATGAATTTTCTGTCCTGCCTGAAGACTTCCGGATCGCCGAGGATGAGGGAAAACCGCCAGGCCCCGGCCGGGTCGGCCCCCTGGGTCTGGAACAGGAAACGCGGGTCAATCTGGGCTTGCAGGGCGTCCACCAGGCGTTCCTGGGGGGTCTGGCCCGCGGGAAGGTCGAGCTTGAGCGCGCCCTCGGAGATGAACTGGAAGGCGATGTCCGGCCTGGGGATGGCTTTTTCCACAAAGACCTGTCTGCACACCGCACCTTCGCTGGCCGCCCGTTTCAGAAAATGCCGCCTGGCGGGAACGTCCTCGAAGAGGTCTTCGCTCTGGGCGATTGTGCCCTGGCTCAGGTTGGCCCGCTCTACGCTGTGGCCTCCAGCGACCGAAGCGCAGAGCCGCCAGGCAGCCCCGTCCCTGGCCGACGTGATGGTGAGGCGGCTTACCGCGGCAATGGAAGCCAGGGCCTCGCCCCGGAAGCCCAGGGTGCTGATGTTGAGCAGGTCCGCATCCTGGGAGATTTTGCTCGTGGCGTGGGGACGGGCGCAGTGTTCGATGTCCTCACGGGTCATGCCCGCGCCGTCATCGGCCACCCGCACCTTCTTGACGCCCCCCTCTTCGATCTCCACGATGATGTTTTCCGCGCCCGCGTCCACCGCGTTGTCCAGCAGTTCCCGCACGATGGCCCCGGGCCGGTCAATCACCTCTCCGGCGGCGATTTTCCGCGCCACCTCCGGGGGAAGCTCCCGTACCGGCCCCGGCGTGGAAGCAGCCACCTATCCCATCTCCGCAAAAAGTTCAAGGACCGGTTTGTTCCTGGGCTTGCCCTCCGCATCGAGCTCCGGTTCGTTGAGCAAGATCTCTATCTGTCCCTCTATCTTTGCCAGTTCTTTCTCCATGCCCTTTGCCAGTTTGATGCCCTCTTCAAAATACTTGAGCGCATCCTCCAGGAGCACGTCATTCCCTTTGATTTTTTCTCCCAGCTCTTCAAGCCGGGAAAGCTTTTGTTCAAACGTCGTTTCAGCCATCTATGCCTCTGGGCAAGAGTGTAGCGGGTATTGGGAAAAAATGCAAGCCGTGGTATACTGGGGAGACATCTTTTCCCAAGGAGCTAACCCATGGAACAAACCCTGACCTGCGCCCAATGCGGCGCGCGAAACTGCAAAAGCAAGACCGGAACCTTTCCCCAATTTTGTCTGACCACGGCTTTAGGCGACAACCTTGTCCAGGAGGTAACCGCACGGTACAAGGCTGACAAGGGGGACGAGAAAATCGCCCTCGTTGCCGGGAGGCTGGAAAGTGAATTCTATGGCCGCGCTACCAGGGTTGAGGAGATGCTGATTTTCATCAAACGCATGGGGTACAAAAAGGTCGGTGTCGCCGCGTGCATGGGCCTGATGAACGAGTGTTCTCTTTTTGTCCGGGCGGCAGAGGCAAAGGGTATCGGGCTGTATGCTGTCACCTGCAAGGTCGGCGCGGTGGATAAAACCGAGGTGGGGCTTGGGGAAGACGAAAAGAATGTGCCCAACCAGTTCGAAGCCATGTGCAATCCCATTCTCCAGGCCGAAGCCCTGAACCGGGAGGGCACGGAATTCAACATCATCATGGGTCTCTGCGTGGGCCACGACTCACTGTTCATCAAACATTCCAAGGCCCCGGTGAGCTATCTCATCGTCAAGGACAGGGTGCTCTGCCACAATCCCGCAGGGGCGCTCTACAACACGGGGACCTTTTACAGCCGCCTCATGGGGCCGAATCTGCCCAAGGGCCGAAGCTGAAGATTCGCCCCGCGCCGGGTGTCGCGGGCGGGCTTTTTAGTGACCCGTATTTTCGTGTCTGTCTTGACTATCTCCAGAAAGTATCGTATTCTGATACTTACTGGAGGAAACATGATTAAGACCTACCTGGGCCTCATGGACGAATTCTCGTCCTCTTACGCCTCTCCCAAGATGCGGCTTTCGCGGCTGCTCAAGGCCGGCCGCCTCATCCGCCTGCGCCGGGGGCTGTACACGGACGACGCCGCGACGCCCCGCCTGACGCTGGCGCCGCTCATCTACGGCCCGTCCTACGTGTCGTTTCAAACCGCGCTGGCCGCCGCGGGTCTTATCCCCGAGCGCGTGGAAGCCGTGATGTGCGCGGCGTTTCACAAAAACAAGAACCGTGTTTTTCGCACACCCCTGGGCGAGTACCGCTATCTTTACCTGCCCGACGCGGTGTACCCCTACGGCGTCAACCTCGTGGAAACAGCCGCCGGGAACGGCCAGGCTGTGTCGTGGCTCATGGCGACGCCGGAAAAGGCGCTCTGCGACGCCCTGTA
>JAISTZ010000072.1 GCA_031272345.1 Spirochaetaceae bacterium
ACGGCGCACGAAAGTCGCCATCTATACGGTCAATGGGTTTTGCTCCGCCGTGGCGGGAGTCATCTTCAGCATGTACATGCTTTCCGGTTACGGCCTGCACGGACAAGGCATGGAGATGGACGCAATCGCGGCGGTGGTCATCGGCGGCACCCTGCTTTCGGGCGGGGTCGGCTATGTGTACGGGTCGGTGTTCGGCTCTCTTACCATAGCGATTATCCAGTCCCTCATCATGTTCAACGGGAAAATCAATTCCTGGTGGACCAAAATCACCGTGGGTATCCTGCTGCTGGCATTCATCGGCCTGCAACGGCTTATCGTCGTGCTGGGAAACAAGAAGAAATGAGGCGCCGTTATGATGCGAAGTGATCACAAGACTTTTTTGGGAATAGAACTGGGCTCCACCCGCATCAAGGGGGTCCTGATAGACGGGAATCACAGGCCCCTGGGTTCGGGCGCGTTTGACTGGGAAAACAAACTGGTGGACGGCCTGTGGACCTACAGCCTGGAAGACGTGTGGAAGGGGCTCCAAGGGTGTGTCGCATCTTTGGTAAAAAATTTACCCACGGACTACACGGACATCACGGGCGTCAGCGCTATAGGCGTTTCGGCGATGATGCACGGGTATCTGGCTTTCGATAAGGACGGCAATCTCCTGGTCCCGTTCCGCACCTGGCGCAACACCACCACCGCACAGGCCGCGGAAATTCTTACGGAAAAATTCGGCTTCAACATTCCCCAGCGGTGGAGCGCCGCCCACCTGTACCAGGCGGTTCTGAACAATGAGGCCCACGTAAGGGACATAGCGTTTATCACGACTCTTTCGGGGTACGTGCACTGGAAGCTGACCGGGAAAAAGGTCATCGGCATCGGGGACGCTTCGGGCATGTTCCCCATAGACAGCGCAACTGGAACCTACGATGGGCGGATGCTCGCCGGGTTCGACGCCCTGACCGTGGACCGGGGGTACGGCTGGAAACTCCAGGGCATCCTGCCGGCGGTGCTTTCCGCCGGGGAAAACGCGGGGTCCCTCACCGGGGAAGGGGCCGCCCTCATCGACCCCGCGGGCCGGCTCAAGCCGGGCATCCCCCTGTGCCCGCCGGAAGGGGACGCGGGCACGGGCATGGTCGCCACCGACAGCGTCGCCCCCAGGACCGGGAACGTGTCCGCGGGCACGTCCGTGTTCGCCATGGTCGTGCTGGAAAAGCCCCTGGGCAGGGTCCACCCGGAGATCGACCTGGTGACCACCCCGGATGGAAGACCCGTGGCCATGGTGCACTGCAACAACTGCACCTCCGACATCGACGCCTGGGCGAATCTCTTCGCCGAGGCAACGGAGCTGTTCGGACCCCGGCCCGCAAAATCCGACCTGTATGACAAGCTGTATTACAAGGCCCTGGAGGGGGAATCCGACTGCGGGGGCCTTGTGGCGTACAACTACTATTCCGGCGAGCCCGTGACGGGCTTTGACCTGGGCCGGCCCCTGTTCGCCCGTCTGCCCGAAAGCCGCCTGTGCCTGGGGAACTTCATGCGGACCTTGATTTTCTCCGCCCTGGGGACTCTTAAGCTCGGCATGGACATCCTCACGGGGGAGGAAAAGGTCCGCCTGGACTGCCTGTACGGCCACGGGGGGCTGTTCAAGACCCAGGGTGTGGGGCAGAAGTTGATGGCCGCCGCCCTCAATGTGCCTGTGGCGGTCATGGAGAGCGCGGGAGAAGGGGGCGCCTGGGGTATCGCCCTGCTTGCGGCGTATATGATGCAAAAAACGGAAGAATCCGGGACGTCCCTTTCCCTGGAAGCATACCTGGCACACAGGGTGTTCGCGGCAGTCAAGGGGATTCGGATGCACCCTGAGGAAAAAGACGTCCTCGGGTTTAGGGATTTTTTAAAGAGCTACGAGGCGGGTCTCGCAATGGAACGCGCCGCGGTAGAAAGTTTGTGAGCATGTATAAAAAAGGAGACGTTTTATGGTCAATTTAGTACCCTATGAATTTTGGTTTTTGACCGGGAGTCAGCATCTTTACGGCGAGGACACCCTCAGGCAGGTCGCAGCGGACGCGCAGAAAATAGCCGCGTCCTTTAATGGGGGCGTGCAAAAAGGGCCTTATCCGGTTGTGTATAAACCCGTGCTCACAAACGCGGATGACATAGAAAAAATAATCCGGGAAGCCGAAGCGTCCTCCTCCTGCGCTGGGATCATCACCTGGATGCACACGTTTTCACCCGCAAAAATGTGGGTGCGGGGTTTAAATGCCCTCACCAAGCCCCTGCTCCACCTGAACACCCAGACGAATTCCGCCATACCCTACGCGACCATGGACATGGACTTCATGAACCTGAACCAGAGCGCCCACGGGGACAGGGAATTCGGCCACGTTACGGCCCGCATGAACGTCCCCCGCAAGGTCATAGCCGGGCACTGGGCCCAGGGGCGTTTCCGGGAGCGGGTCTTCACCTGGATGCGGGCCGCGGCGGCCGCCACGGACGCCCGTCATCTGACGGTGGCGCGCTTCGGGGACAATATGCGGGACGTGGCGGTCACCGACGGGGACAAGGTGGCGGCCATGGGGACCTTCGGCTGGTCCGTGCCCTACTACGGCATCGGCGACCTGGCGGAGTACCTGAAGGCAGTGAGTCCCGGGGACATCGGCCGCCTGATGGAGGAATACGAATCAGCCTATACCATCGTCCCCGGCAAGGACAAAGACTACACCTACGCCCACATCAGGGAGCAGGCGGCTCTCGAAATCGCCCTTACGGCCTTCCTGGGGGACAAAAAAGCTTCGGCCTTTACCACGAACTTTGAGGACCTCCACGGTTTGAAGCAGCTTCCGGGCCTGGCCGCCCAGCGGCTCATGGCTTCGGGTTTCGGTTTTGCCGCCGAGGGGGACTGGAAGACCGCCGCCATGGTGCGGGCCCTGAAGGTGATGGCCCAGGGGCTTCCCGGGGGCGTGTCGTTCATGGAGGATTACACCTACAACCTCGAGCCTGGGGCGGGCATGATTTTGGGTGCCCACATGCTGGAGGTGTGCCCGTCGATCGCCGCGGCAAAGCCAACCCTGGAGGTGCACCCCCTGGGCATCGGCGGCAAGGAAGACCCCGCCCGGCTGGTGTTCGACGGCGCCCCCGGAAGCGCCCTCTGCGCCGCGGTTGTTGACATGGGGAGCCGCTTCCGTCTGGTGTGCAACCAGGCCCAGGCGGTGGCCGCGCCGGAGAAATTCGCCGCCCTCCCGGTGGCCCGGGTGCTCTGGAAGCCCGAACCCGCCATGGAGACCGCCTGCGAGGCATGGATTCTGGCCGGGGGCGGGCACCATACGGCCTTCACCACTGCCCTGGACGCGGAACACCTGCGGGATTTCGCGGAGATCTGCGGAATCGAATGTGTGGTCATCGGAGCGGGCACGGAGATTCCGGCCTTCAGGAACGAACTGCGGTGGAACAGCGCCTTCTGGGGGAAATGACCTCCCCCGCACGAATTTTTGGGGACTGAAGTGGCGGAGTATACAACCCTGCGGGAAGAAGCTTATGAGGCGAATATGGAGATTCCCCGGCGGGGTCTGGCGATGTACACCTGGGGCAATGTGTCGGCCTTTGACGCCGCCGCCGGGGTGTTCGCCATAAAGCCCTCCGGTGTGCCCTACGACGCGCTCCGGGCCGAGGACATGGTGGTAGTCGATATGGACGGGAAAATTGCGGAGGGCAAGCTCAAGCCCTCCTCGGACACGCCCACCCACCTGGCCCTGTACCGCAGGTTTTCCTGCGGCGATAGTCGCGGCATCCGGGGCGTTACCCACACCCACTCACCCTACGCTGTGGCCT
>JAISTZ010000082.1 GCA_031272345.1 Spirochaetaceae bacterium
GACATGACTGAGCGCCAACTGCTGGCGCACATCAGAAAAATCAAGCGGGAAGTAGGGAAAGAACTCATGAGCATGACCCGCGCGGAGCGGGTGCAGCACCTTCACGACACCGCACGGCAGTTTGAAAAAGAGTGCGGTATCAAACTCGTCTATGTTGACCGTCCTCCGCTCATCCAGCACATAGAGTCAAACGCCGACTAAAAAATACGCTGCCCCCTGGTGCCAGGCGCATGTGCCTGGCACCTCGGCAGACCGCGGCAGGGGGCTTGCACCTCGGCAGACCGCGGCAGGGGGCTTGCATTTTCTTCACAATTTTTGTATCCTTTTTTCTTTATGGAGGCATTATGCAGCGGGACGTTACCCCGCCCTTTAAGGGGCGGTCCCTTCTCACCTGGCTCGACTACACCCCGGAGGAAATCACCGCCCTCCTGGACCTGTCCCTGGAGGTCAAGGCGGAAAGCCGGGCGGGCCGGGTTCACCAGCGGTTCCTGGGCAAGACCCTGGCGCTGATTTTTGAGAAGCGCTCCACCCGCACCCGGTGTTCCTTCGAGACGGCCTTCGGCGAGGAGGGGGGGCACCCGGTGTTCCTTTCCACCGCGGACATCCAGCTTGGGGGGAAGGAGTCCGTGGAGGACACGGCGCGGATTCTGGGGCGGATGTTTTCGGCGATTCAATTCCGGGGATTCTCCCAGAAAAACGTGGAGATTCTCGCCCGTTACGCGGGGATCCCGGTGTACAACGGGCTCACGGACGCCTTCCATCCCACCCAGGTTCTCGCGGACATGATGACCCTCCGGGAGAATTTCGGCGGCCTCAGGGGGCTGAATCTGGTGTTCTGCGGGGACGGCAGAAACAACGTGGCCCGATCGCTCATGGTGATTTGCGCCAAGCTGGGGGTCAATTTCACCGTCATCAGCCCCAGGGAGCTCTTCCCGGACAGGGAAATTCAGGACCTTGCATCCCTCCCGGCGCAAAAATCCGGGGCAAAAATCACCGTAACCAGCGACACAGCCCTTGTACACGGGGCCGATTGGTTATATACTGACGTGTGGGTCTCCATGGGCGAAGAAGCCCGGCGGGAGGAGCGCGTGTCACTGCTCACCCCATACCAGGTGAACGACTCCCTCATGGAGCGCACGGGGAACGGGAGCTGCATCTTCATGCACTGCCTTCCCGCAGTCAGGGGGGAAGAGGTGACCCATTCGGTTATAGAAGGAAGGGCAAGCAGGGTGTGGGACGAAGGTGAAAACCGGAAGCACACAATCAAAGCCATAATGCTTGCTACACTATAAAAAAAGGATTGTTTATGAAAAACTTTGTTTTTGCCGGAGTGATTTTGTTGTGCGCCGCGGCTTTTGCCGGGGCCCAGGATTCGTCCTCAAAGGAGGGCTTAACCTACGTCACCGTCAGGGTGTACAGGGTCTTCGAATCCCCGGAGGCGTACATCGTCATGTATCCGACCCACTCGAACAAGGCCGCCTCGGTGGCGATTCCCAAGACGTGGCAGATCCAGCAGCCCGGAAAGTCGGCCAGAAAGCTGATATTTCAGAAACTGCGCCTGCCCCTCGAACCCTTCATGACTCTTTTTTACCGTGACGGCGTATTCGAGCGGGTCTATCTTACCATGCCCCTTGACAAAACCGATTCCAGGTGGGGGCTGTCGAAGAAGGCGGGCGCCCAGGGCGATCTAGACAAAGAATCAATTTCGATTGAATTTTAGCAATGAACCTCCTTACCGCCGCCCAGGCGGAGTCGTTCAAGCGCTTTTTGGACGCCCACGGGGCCTTTGTCATCGCCGCCCACAAGGAGCCTGACGGAGACGGTCTTGCCAGTTGCCTGGGGGTCGCCGCATTGGTTTCAAACCTGGGGAAGCGTTCCTATCTGTTTTCCGCGGGCCCCTTCAAACGGCCGGAAATCAAATGCTGGGAAAAATTCTTCCCCAAAAAACTCCCCCCCGCCGCCGGGGACGAGGACAACCCCGGGCTCATCATCGTCGACTGTTCCGAAAAAGAACGCCTCGGGGAGATAAACCTTGACCTGACCACCATCGACACCTTCATCCTGGACCATCACCGCACCTCGGCCCAGGGGCAGGCCCAGGCCATCATCGACCCCGCCGCGCCCTCCACCACGGTGGTGGTGCAGCAGTTATACGAACACCTCATCGGCCCCGTGGATGGGGATACCGCGCGGACCCTCTTTTTCGGCCTCGCCACGGACACGGGATTCTTCCGCTTCATCTCCCCCGGCGAGGGGGAAGCGCTCCGCGCGGCGGCCCGGCTCGTGGACGGCGGGGCGGACCCCCGGCGGATCTACGACGCCATGAACGGGGGGAAGCCCTTTTTAACCCGCAAGCTCCTGGGGCTCATGCTCGACCGGGCGGAGCAAAAATTCAACGGCAGGGTGATTTACACCTACGAAACCGCCCAGGACACGGCCAAGCTGGGGCAGTTCGGCAGGGATTCGGACGCCCTCTACCAGCTCCTCCTCTCGGTTGACAAGGTTGAGGCCGTGCTGGTGGTGCGGGAAGAGACCGACAAGAAATGCACCGCCGCCCTCCGCTCCCGGGGGGACATCGACGTAAGCGCAATCGCGGCAAAATTCGGCGGGGGGGGCCACAAGAACGCCGCGGGCCTCAGCACCGAGGGGAGTGTGCAGTTCCTGCTCAAGGGGATTCTCGGGGAATTCGCAAAAATTTTCAAACCTGCGGGGGCGGAATCATGCTGAAAAAATACGGGCCCTATGCCCTCGTGGCCGGCGGCTCCGACGGGCTTGGGGCGGCCTTTTCGCGGGAGCTCGCAAAACGGGGGTTCAACCTGGTCATCCTTGCCCGGCGGAAGGAAAAGCTGGAGGCCCTTGCCCAGGACCTCGCCGGGCGGTATCACGTCCGGGTGATCCCCCACGCGGCAGATGCGGGGGACTTCGCTTCGGTCAAAGCCTTTGTGGAGGGTCTGGATGCCGAGATCGGGCTCCTGGTGTACAACGCGGCCTTTGCGCCGGTGGGGCCCTTTACGGAGATCAGCGGGGACAGCCTGAGCCAGGCAGTCGCGGTGAACGTGCGGGGGCCCCTGCTCCTGGCGCGGCTCCTTGCCCCGGGGATGATTGAGCGGAAGCGGGGGGGCATCGTGCTGATGTCGTCCCTGGCGGGAACCCAGGGCAGCCCCAGGCTCTCGGTCTACGCGGCCACGAAGGCGTTCAACACGGTGCTGGCCGAGGGACTGTGGGAGGAGCTGCGGCCCTTCGGCATAGACGTGACCGCATCCTGCCCTGGGGCAATCCTTACGCCGGGGTACGAGCGGACTCAGAGCGCCGGAGCCCCGGGAACCCTCACGGCGGAGGCGGTGGCGGAAGCAACCCTGAACGCCCTGGGGAAGGGGCCGGTGTGTGTGCCCGGCCTTGTCAACAAGCTGGCCCGGTTCTTTATGATGCGGCTCATGCCGCGGAAGGGGGCGATAAAAATTATGGCTGCAAACACAAGGAGTTTGTCATGAGCACGTTCTTTCTGGGATTCTTTTCACCCTGGATAGCCTATGGGGTGATTACCCTCCTGCACCTTCTCCTGCCCGGCAGGTGGCTGCGGGGCTACGTCACCAACGAATGGACGGGCCGGCCCCTGCGCTACCGGCTGAACGGGATTTTTGTCCTCGCATCGAGCGTCCTCCTCTGGTTCATCCTCGGCGCCCTGGGGCTTGTCCCCTTCGACTGGCTCTACCGGGTAAGGATTCCGAGCCTCCTCGGGGCAATCACCCTTGGGCTGGGGTTCTCCTTTTTGCTCGTGCTGCCCTATCCTTCATCGGGGAAGCCCTTCCCCGCGGACCTGTGGTTCGGGCGCGTAAAAAATCCCCAGTTCAGGCAGGGCCGGATTGACGCCAAGATGTGGCTCTACCTCATCGGCGCGGTCATGCTGCAACTGCACGTGCTTTCCCTCACGGCCCATCACGTGCTCACCCACGGGGCCGTGAACCCCGGCTTCATCCTGGGCGCGGGGATGCTCACGTTTTTTCTGTGGGAATACCTCTACTTCGAGAAGGTCCACCTGTACACCTACGACTTCATCGCCGAGCGGGTGGGCTTTAAACTGGGATTCGGGTGCCTGGCGTTCTACCCCTATTTTTACGCAATCCCCCTGTGGGCCACGGTGAACCTGCCGGACCCGCGCCTGCCCCTGTGGGTCACCCTGTGCTTCGGGGGCCTGTTCCTCCTTGGGTGGAGTTTGGCCCGGGGCGCGAACATGCAGAAATACTACTTCAAGACCGGGGAGGACAAGACCGTCCTGGGCATAAAGCCCGAGGTCATCACCGACGGGGAGCGGTCCATCCTGGTGAACGGCTACTGGGGCTTGAGCCGCCACATCAACTACCTCGGCGAAATCCTTGAGGGCGCCGCGGTCGCCCTGAGCGCGGGGTATCCCCTGGTGTGGGCGGTGTGGCTCTACCCCCTCTATTACGTGGGCCTCCTCTTTACCCGCCAGGCCGACGACGACAGGATCTGCAAGGAAAAATACGGCGCCCTCTGGGACCGCTACAAGCAAAAAGTGCCCTTCAGGATCATCCCGTTCGTCTATTGACGTAGCGGGGACAAGATGGCCCCTGGTGCCAGGCACATGTGCCTGGCACCAGGGGGAGATGACGTAGGT
>JAISTZ010000126.1 GCA_031272345.1 Spirochaetaceae bacterium
GGTAAAACATCGCTTCAGGATCACCCCAGTGGTTGACCAGCAAATCATACGGGTCACCCGGGTCGATGTGATGCCAATCATGATCACCGCACACTGCTCAAGCCCTCCTCCTGCCCCCCATGCCTCGCTTCCCAAGTGTCTCCCGATACCGGGATATATACTATATGTTGTTGAAAATACGCTATTTTTAGTATTTTGTCAACTATTTATTGTTTTAGATTACACAAAAAATGGTTGAAAATGGGTTTGTTGAAGAAAATTTGCTGGTTAAGGACCAGGTGCGCCGTTTGGCAGAGCGCCTCCGGCTTGAGCGCACACGGAACAACCTCTCCCAGATGGAGCTGTCATTTAGGGCGGGCCTGTCGCAAAACATGGTCAACTGGATAGAGACGGGGAAAATTTCGCCCACCATAAGCACCGTGTTCAAGCTGTGCAACGCCCTGTGCATAAGCCCGGCGGTGTTGTTCGACAGCACCACCGAGGACCACTACCAGGCCCGTGAAACCGTGCTGAATTTGGTGTCCAAGTATATGTGACAACGCCGGAGCGCGATCTACCGCACTTCCCGGATGTCCTCTACCTTGGCGCCGAGAACCTGTTTGGCGGCCTCTTCTACCTGGGCCATGGAAAGCCCCTCCACCTTGCAGGTTACACGGGAATGGGACAGGTCGTCCCCTTCGCTGGTGACGAAGGACGCGATGTTACCCCCCATCCCGGCGACGGCGCCCGCGAATTTGGCGAGCTGGCCGGACTGCTCGATCAGGGAGAAGGTGATTCGGATGCCCCTGCGCCGGGCGCCGAAGGCCTTCACGAAGATACGGAAGAGATCCGTGTCCGTGATGATGCCCACCAGAAGCTTCCCCCGCATGACCGGCAGGCAGCCGATGCTCTTGTCCGCCATGATTCGGGCCGCTTCTTCTACCACCTCGTTTTCTTCCACGGTGACCACATCGGTGATCATGATGTCCCTGGCCTGGAGCTTGGAAAGGAGATAGCTTATCTCGTACATGTCGAGACTCGTGGCCTTGGATGGCCGCGCCTTGGCGAGGTCCTCCTTGGTGATGAGCCCCACGAGCTCGTTGTTCTTGTTCAGCACCGGAAGGTGGCCTATCTTTTCCTGAATCATCAGGGACCGGGTGTCGTTGATGGACATGTCCGGGTTAATGAACACCGGATTTTTTGTCATAACATGGGAAATAATCATATCAACCTCCTAAATATGCTTTTTTGACAGCATCGTCAGTCATCAGGCTGGACGCGAGTCCCTCCTTGACGATTTCGCCGGTTTCAAGGATGTAGGCCCTGCCGGCAATGCCCAGAGCCTTGTATGCGTTCTGTTCCACCAGGAGAATCGCCGCGCCCGCCTCGTTAATCACCTTGATTATGGTGAAGATTTCGTCCACCAGGATGGGGGACAGGCCCATGGAAGGCTCGTCCAGGAGGAGGAGCCTCGGGGACCCCATGAGGGCCCGGCCGATGGCCAGCATCTGCTGTTCCCCCCCGGAGAGGGTGCCCGCCACCTGGGAAAACCGCTCCTTGAGGCGCGGGAACAGCTCCAGCACCCAGGAGAGGTTCTTTTTGATTTGGGCCTTGTCCGTGAGGGTGTAGGAGCCCATCTCCAGGTTGTCCTTCACCGTAAGGTTGGCGAAGATCCGCCGTCCCTCCGGGGACTGGACGAGCCCGGACTTGACGATTCTGTCCGGCGGGAGGGAGGTGATGTCCACCCCGTCGAACACCACCCTGCCCGAGGCTTTTTTTACGATGTTGGAAATGCCGTTCAGGGTGGTGCTTTTTCCCGCCCCGTTGGACCCGATCAGGGTGATGACTTCACCCTTGCCCACGGTGAAGGAGACCCCGCGCAGGGCCTTGATCGCCCCGTAGGATATGGTGAGGTTTTCCACCGAAAGAAGCGCTTCACTCATTTGACTGCCTCCTCTCCCAGGTACGCCTTGATGACTGCGGGATTCGATCGGATTTCTTCGGGCGCGCCCTCGGCGATAATGCTGCCGTAATCCAGCACGATGATCCGCTCGCAGATGCCCATCACCAGGTGCATGTCGTGTTCAATCAGCAGGATGGTCAGGTTGAATTCCTTGCGGGCGAAGGATATGAGCGCCATCAGGGCTTCCGTTTCCTGGGGATTCATGCCCGCGGCGGGTTCGTCCAGGAGGAGCAGGTTGGGGCCGGACGCCAGGGCCCGGGCGATTTCGAGCTTCCGCTGTTCCCCGTAGGGCAGGTTCCGGGCCTGTTCGTGCCTCTTGTCGTCAATCTTGAAGAGACGGAGGAGCCTGGTGGTTTCATCCAGCATACGGGCCTCGTCCTCAAGATACCGGGGCAGCCGGAAGAGCGCGTCCAGGGGGGACGCCCGCCGGGCCGAATGGAGGGCGATTCTGATGTTGTCCTCCACGGTGAGCTTGGAGAAGAGCCTGATGTTCTGGAAGGTCCGGGCGATGCCCCGGCGGTTGAGCTGGAAGGGCTTCATGGCGCCCACGGCGTGTTCGAGGCCGTTTTTGTCCCGGAAGCGGATGGACCCCTCGGTGGGCACATAGACCCCGGACAGCATGTTGAACACCGTGGTCTTGCCCGCGCCGTTGGGCCCGATGAGCCCCACCAGTTCCCCCCCCCGGAGGCAGCAGGAGAAGTTGTTCACCGCCCGCAGTCCGCCGAAATCTATGGAAAGATTTTCCACCGTAAGAACCGCCCGGGAGGAATCTACGGGGGCCGGTTTTGCCGCGGACACGGGAGCCCCATCGGCGGCCTCTGATTCGGGCGGGGGGGCGTTCTTTCTGCGAGTCAGCCTGTTCCAGGTGCGGACAAAGGAGAATTCCTTCATGCCCAGAAGTCCCTGGGGCCGGAAGAGCATCACGAAGAACAGGATCAGGGGGTAAATCACCAGCCGGTAGTCCTGCAAAAACCGGAGGAATTCCTGGAGGTAGGTGAGCACGTAGGCCGCCAGGATTGAGCCCGTCATGGAGCCCATGCCCCCGAGCACCACGTAGATCAGGTAGTCGATGGAGCGGAGGAAGGCGGCGTTTGCGGGCTGCACCATGCCCACGACCATGGCGTAGAGGGAGCCCGCGATGCCCGCGATGAACGCGGCGATCACGAAGCCCGTCATCTTGTAGCGGAAGATGTCGATGCCGTTGGCATTGGCGGCGATTTCGTCCTCCCGGCAGGCCATGATCGCCCGTCCGTAGGTTGACCGCAGGAAATTCTGCAAGAGGGCCACCACAAGGATCAGCACGACGGTCACCACAAGGAGGGCGGCCTCGTGGTTCTGGGAGAGGAGGGTACCGAAGGAGCGCCCGTTCGGCCCGCCGGTGAGGCGCTTCAGGTTGATGAAGACCACCCGGATTATCTCCCCGAACCCCAGGGTGACGATGGCAAGGTAATCCCCGGTGAGCTTGAGCACCGGGAATCCGATGAGGAAGCCCGCAACCGTGGTTATGACCACCGCCCAGGCGCAGGCCGCGGGCAGGGGGAATCCCAGGTCAACCTTGAAGATCAGGCAGGAATAGGCGCCGATGCAGAGGAATCCCGCCTGGCCCAGAGTCAACAGCCCGGTGATGCCCACGATCATGTTGACGGCGATCGCCATGAGGGCGTTGATGCCCCCCATGGCGATGATGTGGGCGGTGTAGGCGTCGACGATGCCGGCGCGCATGAAGGCCGCCGGCACGAGGATACAGAACAGGCCCACCACGGTGAGGATGAGGGCGTTGCGGCGGGTTTCACCCGCGGCGGATGAAGCTAACGGCATATCACACCTTCACCCTTATCTTGCTGCCCAATATGCCCGTGGGCTTTATGAGGAGCACGATGATTAAAATCGCAAAGGAAATCGCGTCGCTGAACTGGCTCGAGATGAACCCCTTGGTTAGGGTTTCAGCGATCCCAAGGATGAAACCCCCGAGCATTGCCCCGGGAATCGACCCGATGCCTCCCAGCACGGCGGCCACGAAGGCCTTGAGCCCGGGCATCATGCCCATCATGGGGTTCACCTGGGGGTAGGCCGAGGCGTAGAGCACCCCCCCCGCGGCCGCCAGGGTTGAGCCCGGGGCAAAGGTGAAGGAGATGATTCCGTTCACCGAGATGCCCATGAGGCTTGCGGCCCCCATGTCGAAGGAGACGGCCCGCATGGCCTTTCCCCGTTTGGTGTAATTCACTATGTAATTCAGCGCCAGCATCAGCAGGGCCGAAAGGATAATCACGATGATTTGAATATTGCTGATGGTGAGGTTTTCTGTGCCCAGGGGAATATTTTTTACCTCCGGCCGGGGAAACTGCCTGGGGTTGGGCCCGATAAAGGGAATCACCCTGGCCCCGTTTTCCAGAATCAGGCTGACCGCGATTGCCGTGATGAGCAGGTTGAGCCTGGGGGACGAGCGGAGGGGCCGGTAGGCCAGGCGCTCGATGGTGACCCCGCAGGCGGCGCACACAACCATCGCGATGACAAAGGCCGCCAGCATCCCCGCGGGGCCCGTGCCGAGGGCGCCGAGCACAAAAAATCCCGTGTACGCGCCGATCATCAGGATGTCCCCGTGGGCAAAGTTGATGAGGAGCACGATGCCGTATACCATGGTATACCCCAGGGCAATCAACGCATAGATCGACCCCAGGGACACGCCGTTTATTAGTTGCTGTAAAAAAATCATACACAACTCCTAAAGAAAAACCGCCGCGAGGGCGGTTTTTCGGGTCTTGCCGAAGCAAGGACCCGGAGGAAGGGTCTGCCAGGAAGCCGGTTACTTCCTGGCCAGACCTCGCTTACTTGGGGTTGACCGTGGTCTTGTAGGAGTCCACCAGCTTGCCGTCTTTCTTGACGATCTCGTTGATGACAGCGCCCTTGATCGGGTCCCGGTGGGCATCGAAGCGGATGTTGCCGGTCACGTAGTCGCCGGAAATTTTTGCGAGGGCTGCGGCGACAGCGGTGCTGTCGGTGGAGCCCGCCGCCTTGATCGCGTCCGCGATGAGCATGGCGCAGTCATACCCGAGGGCTGAGAAGGAGTTGGCCGGCTTGTTGAACCTGGCTTCGTAGGCCTTGACAAAGGCCTGGGCCTTGGGAGCCGTGGAGTCCTTGGAGAAGAAGCTCGTCCAGAACCCGTTGAGCACCTCGTCTCCGGCGTTGGCAACCAGGCTGTCCCAGCCGTCGCCCCCGAGGAGCGGGGTGTTGACCCCCTGGGCCCGCAACTGCTTGGCCTGGAGGCTCACGTCCTGGTAGTAGTTCGGCAGGTACACCACGTCCGGGGCGCTCGCCTTGATCCGGGTGACCTGGGCGTTGAAGTCAACGTCCCCGGTCTGGTAGGCTTCGTCCGCAACGATGGTTCCGCCGATGGCCTGGAAATTCTTCTTGAATTCGGTGGCAAGGCCCGTGTTGTAGTCGGACCCGGCGTCGTAGAGCACCGCGGCTTTCTTGGCCTTGAGGGTGTCGTTGGCGAAGTTCGCCGCCACAATGCCCTGGAAGGGGTCGATGAAACAGGCCCGGAAGATGAATTCCCCGGGGTCGGTGACCTTGGCGTTGGTGGCCGAGGGTGAAATCAGGACGATTTTGGCGGCCTGGGCCTGGGCGGTAATCGCCATGGTTGTGCCCGAGAGACTACACCCGATGATGTAGGACACCTTGTCCCTGGTGGACAGCTTGGTGAAGGCGTTGACCGCCTTGGAAGCGTCGCTTTCGTCATCCTCAGCGATGAGGGCGAGCTTCTTTCCGAGAACGCCCCCGGCCTTGTTGATGTCCTCGATGGCGAGGAGCGCCCCGTCACGGGATTCCGTGCCGTAGAAGGCGTTCTGCCCCGATGTGGTGAGCACCGCGCCGATGGTGATGGTGTCGCTTGCTCCCGGCGCGGAACCGTCTTTTCCGCCTCCGGCAAAGCCCAGTGCGGCGCACAGGGTGATCGCCGCGATTGTTGCAATGAGTTTTTTCATGGAAACCTCCGTCTCATTTGATTGGATCAACCCTAGCTCAAAAAATCAAAAAAAACAAGGGAAAAATGCGGAATTTTCAAGAATTTTCACTTTTTTACTATAATTTGCGCTGATTGCAACGAACCGGCCTTTGGGCTATAGTTGACCATGACCTTTGCGAGCGTCTTCAAGCCGGTGTACTATTTCCGCAAGAAAATGCCCCTCCTGTCATTCATCCTGTTCAGGGTGATTACGATGGCGGTGATTCTCTTTGTGCTGGGATTTGCGGTCTTCGGCCTGATGGAGCTGGCCCCCGGGGACATCCTGGACCGGCTGGCCATGCAGCAGCTCTTTGCCGGGCAGGACGGGGCCTCACGGGTGTCCCAGGAGGCGGACGAGGCCTTCCGGGCGGAGCAGATCGCCGCCCGCAGGGAGGCCCTGGGGCTGGACAAGCCCTTTTACGTGCAGTACCTCCGGTGGCTTTCCCAGGTGATCGTGCACCACGACCTGGGGGTCAGTCTTATCTCCAGGGCCCCGGTGCTCTTCCTCCTGGGCACACGGATCGCCAATTCCCTCCTCCTGAACCTGATTTCCCTGGTGCTGATTACCGCGGCGTCATTCGCCCTGGGGGTGTGGTTCGCGGGTAAGGCCGGCACCTGGATCGACCTGGGGGGCGCATTCCTGGCCCTGGCCCTCCACGCGGTTCCGGGCATCCTCCTGCTGATTCTGCTCCAGCTCTTCGCCGCGGTCACGGGGTTCTTCCCGGTCACCGCCTACCCGCCCTTCCCCTTTGCCGAGGCCCCCCTCAAATTCACCCTCAGCTACGCCCACCACTGCTTCCTGCCCCTGCTCGCGGCCTTTCTGGGAGGCATCGGCGGCACCATCCGCATGATCCGCTCCACCATGCTCGACCAGCTCGGTCAGCCCTACATCACCGCCGTGCGCTCCAGGGGGGTCCCGGAACAACGCATCCTCTTCGCCCACGCCTTCAGGAACACCCTGAACCCCTACATCACCGGTAGCGCAAACCTGCTGGCCGGGCTCTTCTCGGGTTCCCTGGTGCTGGAAATCATCTTCGCCTACCCCGGGGTGGGACGGCTCATGTACGAGGCCGTGTCCCAGGAGGACATCAACCTGGTGCTCGCCAACCTGATGTTCATCTCCTTCCTGGTGCTCCTGGGCATGGTGATTTCGGACATCCTCCTCGCCTTCGTGGACCCCAGAATCCGCTACGGGAGCGCAGAGGGCTGAAGGGGCAGCGCTAGGGCCTTGACGGTTTCGTGCGGCAGCGCTAACATAGCTTTGTTAGCCCATGCTAATACAATTTCTTTCAGGGGCCGCTTCGTGTACGAAAAAATGAACACGCAGTCAATCCAGGCAACGATGCTGATTCCGCTCTATGGGAGAATGATTGCCGGGCGCCTGACACCAACTTACGGCAGGTATGTCAGAGTCACCTTTTCCGCCGCCTTGTTTATGGCCAGAAGCATTTCACTTACCACCCGCCGGGTAAAATCACGGGGCGGTCCAGTCGCGGCGCCCACCCGCCTGAAAAGTTCAAAAACATCCACTTCAAAGGCTTTTGCGATGTTTGCCAGAGTCCCAGGGTAGGGCCATTTGTTACCCCGCTCAATATCGCTGAGGAAAGGAATAGAAATACCCGCTTTTTCCGCCAGATCCGCCTGAGACCAGCCCCGGTGTTCACGAAAAAGCTTGATATTCCGGCTTAACACAGAACGAAGTTCCTCTCCGGCCTCTGTTTCTTTTCCCCCCATGCTTCTCCTTTTAGATTTTTTCTACTTAAACTACTAGCTTGACATAATTACAAACATCAGCTAGAATGTTTGTAACAATTCTTATAGATAACGATAAAAGTGCTGCCCATGGGGGCGGGGTACAAGAAAGCCGCCGGAAAGGGCGGCACAAGGAGGTTTGCGGTGAAGCGTATCGTTAAGGCTCTTCTAAAAAGATTACTCAGGCCGGTTTTATCAAGGTATCATCTCATTTTGGACAAATGCGATGAATCCCGCGGCAAACTTGATACATATTCAACTGCCATTCTGGGCGTACTGTCGGTCTCCAATCCTATTACGGAATGTCCCCCGGCGCATGGAACCCTGCGTAAGATACAACTGGCCAAAACGAAGGTGCTATTCGCCCTGGACCGGTTTTTCAAAGAACAGGGACTGCGCTATTGGCTCCACGGGGGCACCCATCTGGGAGCGGCGAGGCACGGCGGGTTTATCCCCTGGGACGATGACATCGATATTGGCATGATGCGGGAGGATTTTGACCGATTCATCAAGATAGTCAGCGCCATGCCCCAGGATGGAAAGATACAATACCATTGGTGGGGCGGAATCATAAACGTAAAATACATAGAAAATGATTTTGTTTTGAACGCTGTGGATGTATTCCCCTTTTATCAGTATTATACAAGAACCGACATTGTTAATTGGACTCGGTTAAAACAACGTATTGAAAAAGAGATTCATTTAAATTTTAATCAACCTTTTCCCCTGTTGAACAGTCAGTATCACGGCACGCCCCATGAAATAAAGATTATGCGCGAAGTGATTATGGGCGGCAAAAACCCTGCGGAAGAGGGAGATGTTTTTAAGGTAACCGGCAAGTACGATATTTTTCGTTATGAATGGATATTTCCGCTTTCAACGATGTCCTTTGAAGGGCGGCAGCTTGCCGTTCCCAATAATGCTGACAAGACATTGGAAAGTCAATTCGGGGACTTCATGATGTATCCGCCGGACATGTACACCCACCACGGTTCAATATCCGATGGACTAAAAAACAACTGGAGGAACTATGAAAATCTGGACAGGTTCCTCTCCGTAGACAGCAGCGCCCTTTATGAATTGATGATAGGAACAAAAAAATGACAACAGGGTTTACCGGCGGTTGTTTTGATATGTTTCACATAGGACATTTGAACCTTATCCGCCGGGCCCATGAACAATGCGACAAACTCATCGTCGGCGTCAACAGCGATGATTTTATTTTTTCATATAAACACCAATGGCCTGTTGTTCCGGCAGAGGATAGAATGGAGATACTGAAAGCCCTGCGGTATGTTGACGATGTGGTAATAAAAGATTGTTGGAGCAGCAGTTTTTACTTATGGGAAAAATATCACTATGACAAACTGTTTATCGGTTCGGATTATCAGGATTCTCCGCAATATAAGGAGCTGGACAGGCTGCTCAAGGCCGTGAACGCCGAGGTGGTAATTCTTCCCTATACCGAAGGCATATCAAGCAGTATATTGCGAAAAAAATTAGAGGCAAGGCGGCCTCCGGGAGCGCAGAGGGCTGAAGGGGCAGGGTCTTGACGGTTTCGTGCGGTAGCGCTAACATAGCTTTGTTAGCCAATGCTAATACAATTTCTTTCGGGGGCCGCTTCATGTACGAAAAAATGAACTCGCAGTCAATCCAGGCAACGATGCTGATTCCGCTCTATGGGAGAACGATTGCCGGGCGGCGTTTTCCCGGCATCCTGCGCGATACGGCGGCTGAGCGAATCGTGGACAGTGTTGACTTTGATTTCTCAGGCGTTGCCTCGGTCTACGGGACGGAGTACGCCGCGCTCACCTGCCTTGTCCGCGCCGCCCGCATGGACGAATGCGCCCGCGTCTTTTTGTCCACCCACCCGGACGGCACGGTTGTCAACCTCGGCGCGGGGCTTGACGACACCTTCTCCCGCGTGGATAACGGCGCGGCGCTGTGGTACAACCTCGATTTGCCCGACGCTATTGCGTACCGCGAGCAATTCTTCGCGCCCACGGAACGCTGCCGGAATATTGCGAAGTCCATGTTTGATTACACATGGCTCGATGATATTGGAACGCCGGAACAGGCGCTTGTGTTGGCGGCGGGGCTGTTTTTTTATTTTGAGGAATCCGAAATCCGGCGTCTCGTGGAAAAAATCTGTGAACATTTTCCAGCGTGCTGCCTGGTGTTTGAATCCTGCTCGCGCCGGGGCATGAAAATTGCCAACAAACTGGTGCGTAAGACCGGCATCACCGGCGCGGAGATGAAATGCTTCGTCAATAACGCGGCGCAGGTCAAAGGGTGGTCGCCTAAAATTTCGTCCGCCGCGTGTCTGCCCTTTTTTGAAGGCAGATACAAGGACAAGCGGTTCTCGCTTCTGACCCGCTTTCTGATGTGGGGCGCGGACTTTCTGTGCAAGACAAAATTTGTCGTGGTGCGGTGGTAAATGAACCCCGCAAAACTTGGCGTAAGCAGCAGGTTGCGTTCAGGCAGTCCTTTTGTGTGTTCCTGGAATCACGGCGCCGTGTTTTCCGCGTCTTCAATAATCGCCTCCAGAAGATTTGTAAAATCCACCGCGTTTTTCTGTGTGATAACAGGCCGGCCGCTGCAAAAGCTATTCGGTATTTGCCACATCGGTCAAACGCATCTTACCATCCGCCGCTTGCATCTTCAAACCGTGACAATTTGTCACGGTTTCATTTCCTTCGTCTCGTAGGCGCTCTTTTAATTTGCGCCAGTAAGCCGCCGGATCAACACTTTGTGTTAATACCGCCACCACGTCCACTATCGAGAAATACCAGTCCTGGGTTTCCTCGTTCCATTCGGTGCGGATTTTTTTTCCTTCAAAGGGCTGCATAGTGGTTGTCATCGTGTGGCCTCCTCTGCGCGGTGTAGATTGGCGTACATGGGCTTACTATAGCGAAAAACGCCACGCAAAGTAAGCGGGGGCAGACGGCGTACCTTGCGCTGTGTTACCAAACCGAGCGCGGGGAGCGGGGGAGTTGGACGGAGACACAGTTGGCGATTGTGCCGTGAGGTCTCGCCCGAGGCGTTTGACGTTCTCTTGCGGACATAATAGAATAAGAATATGGAGCCGGACAAAAAGAGCCTCTACATTGAGACCACCATCCCCAGTTACGCTACGGCGAGAGATAGCCTTGACCTGTTGAAACTCCACCGGCAGGTCATCACCAGGGCGTTCTGGCGGGACGAGCGGCACAGGTTCAGGCTGTGCACAAGCCGGGCGGTGCGTATCGAGTGCGAAAGGGGCGACCCGGAGGCCGCCCGGCGGCGCGTTGCTTTTCTCGACGGGATTGAGGAATATCCGGTCACCGATGAAATGAAAGCCCTGGCGCTTACCTATCAGGCATTGTTGCATATTCCCGCCGAGGCGGTCCTCGACTGTACCCATCTGGCGGTGTGCGTTCTCCGCCGTGTTGATTTCCTGCTTTCCTGGAACCTGGCCCATCTGGGGGAGGTTGCGCAAGAAAAGGCGCGGGTGTATAATGAGAAGAACGGTTTGTGGACACCGCGCATGGTGACGCCGGAAACCATAAGCATTTTGATGATCAAGGGGGAAGTATGACCGAGTACATGGAATTGATGCAGGAAGATGATGTCATGCAGGATGTGCGCAAGCGCAGGGCCGAAGCTTCAAAGATATTTTTGAGCTTTGGGGATGACATGGAAGGCTTCAACCGCTATGTGGAGGAGCAAACGAAAGCCTTTGGCTACCGCTCCGAACCCACCGGCCACGGCACGACTCGCCTGGTACGCATCGAGCCGCAGCAATAAAGCCCGTCACCCCGGAGGTTTGCCTCGTCCATGCGACGGCACACTCCATCTTGTTCCCGCAAGATGTA
>JAISTZ010000149.1 GCA_031272345.1 Spirochaetaceae bacterium
GGGCGCCGCGAATAGCCCCGCACGGTTTTTTGCCTGTACTTGTTTTTCTCCATAGCCTATGGTAGGATAAGATACGGAGGTTCATAATGAACGAAATACTGAAAGACGCCAAGCCCATGACGGTCTATTGCTCGGACGGAAGTTTTGAAATCATACCCAAGACGGTGATTGGGAAGGCATTTGTGGAAATGAACAACGCCTCATACCGGCAGGGCATGAAACCCTGCACGGAAGAGGAATTTCTCAAGGCGTGGGAAGAAGAACGCGCCGGCAACGACGGATTAGCGAAATTATGGAGCAGGTGAGAAGTTACATCGACTCAAGTTTGATTATCGACGCTCTTAACCTTTTCCCGTCAAAGCGAAAGCACCGGGCAATGGCGGAAGCCGATGCCTGGAGGCGGCGGTTAGCCCAGAAGAATCTGCCCCTGGTCATTCACCCCCATGACGGAGCCGCATTCGGGGCACAGGAACCGGCCCGTACCGCGGACCGAACGCGCTGCCGGAACAGCCGAAAGCGCCCGCCGCTTGATTTTACCGGGTAAACCGTATAGACTACAGAAAGAGGCTGAAATGCGGCATATACCCACAGTGTATTTTGAAACGACGATGTTCAATTACTATATTGATGCGGAGCGGGACTTCCATCCTGACGTGGTGGCCATGTTCGAGGCCGCCGGACGGGGAGCGTTCACAGGTTTTACCTCCACTTATGCGGTGGATGAGCTGACCGCCGCACCGGATCCCAAGCGGACGGCGATGCTCGCCCTTATCGAAAAGTACAATCTGCGTCTGATACACTTTAGCCCGGAAATTGAACGGCTGGCTGACGCATATATTACCGAGGGCATTGTACCAGCGCAAAAGCGTATCGATGCGCTCCATATCGCCAGCGCGTCGGTGAGCGCCTTGGATTATATCGTAACGCTTAATTTTAAGCACATGAACAAGCAGAAAACAAAACTGCTTGTCAGCCCTGTGAATCTCCTGCGTGGTTACAGGGGTATTACCATTTGTTCGCCTATGGAGGTTGATTATGAGAACAAAGAACACGATTGAAGAGGATCTGGACGCAATCCGGGACAAAATCTACGAAAAGACAAAAGATATGTCCATGGAAGATTTACGCAAATATTATGATTCCCGAATGCAAGAGGCGCAGAAAATCTGCGGCTTTTCCTTCCGCGAGGCGGAACCGGAGAAGCTGACTCAGGAAGCAATGCGCGGCTAATTTGTAGGACTTCCGCTTCCTGAAATACACCGGCCTGGCGACAGCGGCGGTTAGCCCAGGAGAATCTGCCCCTGGTCATTCACCCCCATGACGCAGCCGCATTCGGGGCACAGGAACCGGCCCGTGCCGCGGACCGCGAGGTTCTTCCTGCACACCGGACAGGCGAAGGTCTTGGGGAAGAGGATGCCCGCGATGGCGTTGTTCCGCTGGAGGAAGGCGACCGCTTCCTCCCTGTCGCCCTTGAGGGTGAAACATTCCGCGAACCCCAGGAGCCGGAATTTCTCGCAGACCCTGGGCTGGGCCCCGGTCAGCACCAGATCCCCCCCGCGCCGCCGGACCATCCTGAGGAGCGCCGCGAACACGCCGACCCCCGTGGAGGACAGATCCGCCAGGTTCCCGCAGTCAAAAATCAGGTTGACAAACCCGGAATCGATTATTTTTGTTCCCCGGCCCAAAAAGAAGGCCGAGTTGGCGGTGTCGATAGATCCGTCAAGGTTGACGGTGACGCAGTTGTCCACTCCGGCCGACGGTTCAAGGGTGATTGCGAGACTCTCGTTTTTTTCGTCGTCAAAATTCGGAATGACCCGGTCGTTTTTTAACATCATCGTTAATTATCACGATTTCCAGCCCTTGTCAATATTGACCAGGGCGCCGTTTATTTCGGGATGACCCAGGACGAAGAGGGCGGCCTCGGCGATCTGCCTGGGGCGGATGAGGCTCCCGCCGGGAATCTTCCGGGCGAGGGCGTCCCTTTCTTCGGCGGTGAGGTATTCCGTGTCCGTAAACCCCGGAAGCAGGGCGTTGCAGGTGATTCCCCTGGGGGCGTATTCCGCGGCCACGGACTTTACCAGACTCGACAGGCCCGTCTTTGCCCCGGCGTAGCAGGGGTTTGTCCGTGAGGCGGCGGCTTCCTGGGTGCCCGTGCCGCCGAAGAGGAGGATTCTGCCCCAGGCGCGCTCCATCATGCCCGGGAGGGATGCGCTCACCAGGATGCCCGGGAGGGTGTAGTTGCAGAAGACGATGCGCTCCCAGTCCTCCGGGCTTGTTTCGTGGAGGGGGGCCTGCAAGAAGGGGCCGAAGCACACGCAGAGGATGTCCGCAGAAGCAACGGCGGCGTACACCGGGGACGAAAGCAGGGCGTCCACGTCCGGCGTGATTCTGAAGACCATGCTCCGGGGACCGTCCCCCCGCCGGGGCCCCAGGGCCGCGATGTCCTCCATGAGGGAGTCGAACCTGGGGGAGCGGGAGCCCCCGTGGACCGTGAGGTCCGCCCCTGCCCCGGCAAGCCCCAGGGCGATTTCCCGCCCGATTCCCCCGGACCCGCCGATGAGGACCGCTTTCTTGCCCAAAAAATCCATGGGGCCAGTATAGCCGGGGGGACAAAAAAAGTGTATCCTGTGCCCATGAATCCGTCCCAAATCGTCATTGTGCTCTGCCGCCCCCAGGGAAACAGCAACGTGGGGGCCGTGTGCAGGGCCATGGCGAATTTCGGCGTACGGGCCCTCCGCATCGTGGGCAAGCGGGAGGACTTCAACGACTTCAGGGTGCGGAAGTTCGCCCTCCACGCGAGTCCCCTCTGGGAGGGGGCGGCTTTTTTCGATTCCCTCCCCGAGGCCCTGGGGGACTGCATGATTTCCTTCGGCACCACCAGGAGGCGGGGAAAGAAGCGGAAGGGCAAACTCCTTTTGCCGGAAGATTTTACGTCATTCCTGGCCCAAAAACCGGAGGGGCCCTCGGCCCTGGTCTTCGGGAACGAGCGCACGGGTCTTACGGACGAGGAGATTGCCCAGTGTTCCATGGCCGTCACGATTCCCGCATCGGAGGACTTCCCGTCCCTCAACCTGTCCCATGCGGTGCAGATTCTCTGCTACTGCGTCTACCGCGCCGCCCTGGGGACCTCCCCCGGGTACACGCCGGTCACCCTGGAGCGCATCGGCAAAACCGTCACGGTGATTGCGGACAGCCTTGGGGACATCGGCTTCTTCAGCCTTGCCGGGCGGCCCCAGATGGAGCGGTTCTGGCAGGACCTCCTCGCCCGGGCGGCCCTCACCGAGGGGGAAGCGGCGTATCTGGAAAAAATATTCACCAAAGCCGCGGGACTGGCGGCAAAATCCCGGGCCTGAAAAAAATCCGCAAAAAGCTTGCAAAAAAAAGTGATGTATGGTAATATTGACAGCATGAGAGGAACCATAAAAAAATTCATTCTGATAGGCTGTTTCTTTGCGCTTTCCGGGGCCCTCCTGTGCGCCGATGACGAAACAGCTCTGGCGGTCCACGGCTTGCTCAAGAAGGGGCTGTACAAGAACTACGATCAAATAGCGGAGGAATCCTATAATCTGACCGCCTCGGAGAAGATGCTGCTGCTCGACGCCCACGAAAAAACCGCCGGTCTTCCCTTTACGGCAAACCTGCTGATCGGCTTCGGCCTCGGCTCGTATATGCAGGGGGACACAACCGGGGGCACGATTCAACTGGTCGGCGAGCTTGTGGGGGTCGCCTCCATGATCGCCGGCTCCGTAGTCTTGGAGGCCGGGATGATCTACACCCTGGCAGATACTGTCACCGGCGACTATACGGAGGGGCCTTCAAGCTGGGCCGCATCCTCAGGGTCAGGGCTGATTTTGGCGGGGTACGCCTTAACCGCCGCCCTGCGTATCTACGGCTGCATCAGCCCCTTCGTCTTTAAGGCAAGGTACAACACCAAGCTCAAGTCGGCCCTGAACTATTACAGCCGATCCGGCGACAGGGAGCTGTCCATATCGTCAACCCTCGTCCCCTCAATCGACCGGAACGGCAATGGGGCGGTGACGGCGTTGCTGTCTTTCAAGCTGTAGGGTAAATCAGGCCCCGCGCCGGACGGCCCTGTCCGGAGAGTCAATCCGCGTAGGGCATGGGGAAGTTCATCCTGTCCCTGGTTAGAACCGTGTTGGGGAACACGTCCCGCGCCTCGTCGAGGAGTGCGCCGAGCTCGTGGTCCGTGTACCTGGGGCTGTAGTGGATGAGGCCGAGCTGCTTTACCTGCCCCTCCCTGGCGATTTTTGCGGCCTGCCGGGCGGTCATGTGTTTTTTTTCAGCCGCCTGGTCGGCCACGTCGTCGGCGAACATGCCCTCGCAGATCAGCAGGTCCGAGCCGCGCACATCCTGGGCGATGGACGGAATGGGGAGGGTGTCGGTAACGAAGCTGAATTTTCTGCCCCCCCGCTTCGGCCCCAGCACCTGCTCCGGGTAGACCGTGGTCCCGTCTTGGGCCTGAACACATTCCCCCCGCTGGAGTCTGCCCCAAAGGGGGCCGCAGGGCACCCTGAGGTCCTGGGCCGCCTGGGGGTTGAATTCCCCGGGTCTGTCGAGCTCCTCCAGGGCGTACCCCACGCAGGGTTTTGTGTGCCGCAGGGGGAAGGCCCGGATGTAAAAATCCTCCCCCTCGTGGACAACGCAGGGGGCGCGGATTTCCTTTACCACGATGGGATAGTTGATGTACATGTCGAGCACGTTCTTGCTGGTTTCGATGTATTCGGCGATTTTGGGGGGGCCGTAGATGTAGAGGGGGTCGTCCCGTTCAACCTGGGAGGACAGCATCAAGAGCCCCGGCAGCCCGGTCACGTGGTCCGCGTGGGTGTGGGAGATGAAGATGGCGTTGATTTTTTTCCACCGCAGGTTGAGCCGCCTCAGGGACACCTGGGTGCCCTCGCCGCAGTCGAACAGGAAAATATCCCCCTCCCGCCGCACCAGCGCCGACGTAAGGTGCCTGTAGGGCAGGGGCATCATGCCGCCGCATCCGAGCACAAATACTTCAAGGTTCATGGAGTCACTCCTTCTTTGCGCCGTTCCGTGGGCTCTCTTTTTTGTCTTCCCCGGTTTCTTCTTCGTCCCCTTCTTCCCCTTCCTTGCCCTTTTTCTGCTTTTTCTTTTTTTTCTCCGGGGGCGGCTTCTTTTCCTTGGGGACTTTTTTCTTGCGCTGATATGTCGTTATATTGATGAACAATGCGATATAGAGGATGATTCCGGCGGCGGCGGCGATGACCCGCCAGTCCCGGAGCACCGCTAACGAAAGGTCCAGGATAGACTGCATATCCATACAAAAAGGATATAAAAGGGACGGAAAATCGTCAAGTGCGCCCTTGCCCATTCCCGCAGCTTTCGTTACAATGTCACATTCTCCCAAGGCGGGGGTCATCGTATAAAAACATGAGTCAGACAGAAAAACGTTTTTCCGCGGGCGCGCGGGACATCACCCTCATCGGCACGGCCCACATCTCAAAGCAGAGCATCGACGAAGTCACCGCCGCCATCAGGACGGCCAGGCCCAGCCGCGTGGCGATCGAGCTGGACGACGAGCGGTATAGGTCCCTCAAAAATCCGGATTCCTGGAAGAACCTGGACATCGTGCAGGTGCTCAGGAAGGGCCAGGGCTTTGTGCTCATGGCGAACCTGGCCCTGGCGTCCTTCCAGAAACGCCTGGGGAGCGACGTGGGCGTCAAGCCCGGGGAAGAGATGAAGGCCGCCATCACCGAGGCGGAAGCCCTGGGCATCCCCACGGCGATGGTTGACCGGCCCATCCAGACCACCCTGCGCCGGGCCTGGGCAAAGAATTCCCTCTGGGGCAAGTGCAAGCTCCTGGCGTCCCTGTTGGCGAGCGCCTTCTCCAGGGAAGAAATCACCGGGGAGCAGATCGAGGAGCTCAAAAATTCCAGCGAGATGGATTCGATGATGGAGGAGCTGGCCGCCTATCTTCCGGCGGTCAAGGCCGTGTTGATCGACGAGCGGGACCAGTTCCTGGCGAGCCGGATCTGGCAGTGCGGGGACGGCGCGACCCTGGCGGTGCTGGGGGCGGGGCATCTGCCCGGGGTCCTCCGCCACCTGGAGGCCCTCTCCGCGGGGGAAGAATCCCCGGACACCGCCGCCATCGAAGCGATTCCCCCGCCGGGGCTGGCGGGGCGGCTCCTGGGCTTCCTCTTCCCCCTGGCGATCGTGGCCCTCATCGCGGGCGGATTCTTTGTCCGGGGACCCGACACGTCCCTGTCCATGCTGGTCCGGTGGCTCCTGTGGAACGGGTCCCTGGCCGCCCTGGGGACCCTTGCCGCGGGGGGCAACATCCTGGCGGTCCTTACGGGCTTTGCGGGCGCGCCCATAGCCACCCTGAACCCCTTCCTTGGGGTGGGCCTCTTCACGGGGGTGGTGCAGGCCCTGGTGCGGAAGCCCAAGGTTGAAGACCTGGAATCCCTTGCCGCAGACGCGGGGAGCCTCCGGGGGATCTACAAAAACCGCGCCCTCAGGGTGCTCCTGGTGTTCCTGCTCTCGTCCATCGGCGGCGTCATCGGCAACTTCATCGCCATGCCCGCCCTGATTTCCGCGGTGATACAGAAATAGGGCGGTTCTATTCTCCCCCGTCCCCTTGACCGGGGCCGCCGGATTTCGTACAATAAACGCACCTTTGATGGACAGGGGGAGCTATGGGTCAGCGGACGGATTCGGACAACCTGCACAAGCGGCTCAACAAGATTGCCGGGCAAGTCAAGGCGATTGACAAGATGATAGACGGCGACATCCCCTGCGAGGACATCCTCGTGCAGATAAACGCCACCCACGGGGCCCTGCACAAGGTGGGCCAGATGGTCCTGGAGCGGCACCTGAACCACTGCGTCCGGGAGGGCATCGAGCAGGGGGACGCGGAGAAGACCATCGCCGAATTTGCCAAGGCCGTGGAGTATTTTTCCCGCATTGCGATTTAAGAGCGCGAATTTTGACGAAAAATCCTGATTTTTTGTATTTTTTTTGATTTTCCCCTTGACACGGTACGTATAGGGGTATACCCTTATAGTATACCTATGCACCTATAGGTATCAGGAGGAATGATGTCACGGGTTACAAAAAATGACGGGCGGTTCAGGCCGCGATTGTTAGCCTTTGCTAACATTTTGCTGATGCTATTCCTTGCTCAGCCGGTTTTTGCGGCCTTCGATTCCTGGGGCGACATGGCTTCCGAGATGGGCGCCGTCATCGACGACGCCTTCGGGATCTACGCCGCAGGAAACATCGAGGGCGCAAAAAAGCGGGTGGACGACGCCTACTACGGGTACTACGAAAAATACGGGTTTGAAAAAACCGTGATGGCCTACATCTCCGGGAGCCGGGCGGCCCAGGTGGAATACCAGTTCAGCGCGGCAAAAAAACTGATGACCGCGGGCGCGCCCCAGGGGGAGGTCCGCGCCGCCCTGGACGACCTGGCCCGGTTCCTCGCGGAGGACGCGGCCCGGCTCGACGGCAAGGGGGAAAGCGCCCTGGGGGTGTTCCTGGGCTCCCTCGTGATAATCACCAGGGAGGGCTTCGAGGCGATTCTCATCGTGGGGGCCATCGTGGCGTACCTCCTCAAGGGGGGCAACAAGAAGAGCGTGCCCCCGGTGTACTGGGGCTCCCTGGCCGCGCTGGTGTTGAGTGTGGTGATGGCCTTCGTGCTGAACGCAATCGCCGGAACCGCCACGGGGCAGGGTCAGGAAATCCTTGAGGGAGTCACCATGCTGGTTGCCGTGGGGGTGCTCTTCTACGTGAGCAACTGGATGGTCTCCAAGGCGGAAAGCGCGGCCTGGGCGGGATATATCGAAAGCAAGGTGTCCGCGTCGGTCACCAGGGGGAGCGTGTTCTCCCTGGCCTTCGCGGCCTTCCTGGCGGTGTTCCGGGAGGGGGCGGAGACGATTCTCTTCTACCAGGCCCTCCTGGCCCAGACTCAGTCCCACGTCGGCATGATTTGGCTGGGCCTCGGGGTGGGGGCGGCGCTCCTGGTGGTCATCTACATCCTGATTCGGGCCCTGTCGATCCGGCTGCCCCTGAAGCCCTTCTTTTTGGGCACGAGCATCCTCCTCTTCGTCATGTCGGTCACCTTTGTGGGGAACGGCATCAAGGAATTGCAGGAGGGCAACCTGATCGGGGTGACCCCGGTGGCCGGGGTGGGCTCCGTAGACATCCTGGGGATTTATCCCACCCTGGAGACTCTGATTCCCCAGGGAATCCTCCTGGCTGTCACCATCGTCACCTTTGTGTGGCAGCTCCGGCGGGGAAAAAAATTGGAACCAACAGGTCAACGGACCTGAAAACTAACGGCCAAAGGCCAAGGAGGCAGACCATGAAAAAGGGTCTATGTGCAATCGTTTGTATCGTATGCTGCGCCGCGATGTTCGCGGCCGGCAAGGGCGAAAGGCCCGCCAGCACGGTGAAACCGGGCGAAGTCGCCGGGTTTGAGGAATTCCCCCTGGGGGACGACAGGGAGCTCGGCCCCCTCAACGTGGCGGGGGTGTACTTCCAGCCGGTCGACATGATTCCCGCGTCCGCGGGGCTTCCGGCGTCCCAGTCGGACATCCACATCGAGGCGGACATCTCGGCCCTGGAGAACGACCTGGGCTACGGGGTGGGGGATTTCGTGCCGAACCTGACGGTGCGCTACGAGATCAGCCAGAAAAACGGATGGAAGTCCGAGGGGACCTTCATGCCCATGAACGCCAGCGACGGCCCCCACTACGGGGCGAACATCAAGCTCAACGGGGTGGGCGAGTACAAGGTGCGATTCCTGATTCAAAACCCCGAAGCCCAGGGCTACGTGCTCCACGTTGACGCAACGACGGGTGTGCCCGGCAGGTTCTGGGGGGAGCCCCTGGTCGCCGAGTGGGACGTGGTCTATCCAGGACCGGCCTGGTAGGAGGGAGCGCCGCGCATGATACGGGCATTCTACACAGCTCTTGAAACATCCCTGTCCGCGGCGCTCCTCCTGGGGGGAATCTCCGCCCTCTTCCTGGGGCGCCCCGGCGCGTCCCGGGACAGGGGGGCCGGGCGGGTCTTCGCGCTCCTGTGCGGGGCGGGAGTCCTTTCGGCCCTGGTGATCTCGGTGCTCAGGCGCACCACGGCCATCAACCGGGGCATGGTGAACGCCTGGGCGCTGGGCGCGGCGATTGGGTCTTCGGGGATGATTCTGGGTTCTCTCTTTCACCACGGACCACAGGGACAGGAAGACGGCAAACATCGTCTGCCGGTCTTCCTGGTCCCCCTGTACGCCGCTCTCCTTCTATTTTATTCCCTGCCGGACCTCTTCCTGATGCCCTCGGACTTCGTGCTTGCCGGGCAGGCGGTGTTCAGCACGGAATTTCTGGCAAAGCTCTGCGGAGCGGCGGCGGGGGCTCTTGCCGCGGCCCTTGCGGGGTTGGGGGTCTTCCGGGGAGGCCTCGTGTCCGGGGGTGACCTTCGGGGCGCGCGTCTCTTCCGTCTCTGCGTCGCCCTGCTCCTTCTGGTCAACACGGCGGACCAGGCGGCCCGGCTCACCCAGTTCCTCATGGCCCGGCGGGTGATTCCCCTCTACCGGCCCCTCTTCCGGCTCGTCATGGGGGCGGTGAACAACGGCGCTGTGTTCCGGTTCGCCCTCGGGGGCGTCGCGGCGCTCATTCCCGCGGCGGCCCTGGTTCTGGCGGCCGGTCCCGGCGCGAGGGCGGGCCTGGGGGCGTCCCTGAATCCCGCCCAGAGGCGAAAGGCGAAGGAGGAACGCCGCCGGGTTCTCCGGCAAAGCGCCGGGTGTCTGGCGCTCTTCTGCCTGGTGTTCCTCTCCCTCACGGCCCTCAAGGCCTGGGACGAGCGGGGGGCCGCCCTGTCGCCGCCTGAGCCGATGACGGTGCTTGGCGCGGAGATTCTTGTGCCCGTGGAGCGATTCGAGGACGGCCGCCTGCACCGGTTCGCCTGGAACGCATCGGACGGCACGGAGGTGCGGTTCATCGTGATAAAGAAGAGTCCCTCGGCCTACGGGGTGGGCCTCGACGCCTGCGACATCTGCGGCAACACGGGCTACTACGAGCGCCGGGACGGGGTTGTCTGCCGGCTCTGCGACGTGGTGATGAACAAGTCGACCATCGGCTTCAAGGGGGGCTGCAATCCCGTTCCCCTGGCCTACCGCATCCGGGAGGGGGCGATGGTGGTCGCCCTCTCCGACCTGGAGAGCGAGAAGGGGAGGTTCAAGTGATGTTTTTGCGGATGATTCGGCGGGGGGTGTTCCGCCAGCGGGGCAGGATGTTCATGGTGGCCTTCACCATCGCCCTGGGGGCATCCCTGGCTTCAGCCATGCTCACGGTGATGTTCGACGTGGGGGACAAGGTGAACCAGGAGCTCAAAACCTACGGGGCGAACATCACGGTCATGCCCCAGGGGGCCTTCCTGCTTTCGGGGCTCTACGGGGTGAACGAGGGCGCGGGGGTCTCGGACAAATTCCTGCGGGAGGATGAAATCGGCAGGATAAAGACGATTTTCTGGGCCTTCAACATCCTGGACTTCGCCCCCTACTTGAACGCGCGGCATGTACGCGCTGGTTCCGGGGACGGCGGTGTCCCTGTTACGGGGACCTGGTTCGCCAGGGAACTGGACCTGCCCACGGGAGAGGCCGTCACCACGGGAATCCGCAGCCTGAAAACCTGGTGGACCGTAGAGGGCGCCTGGGCAAAGGATCCGCCCCCTGGCCCTTCAACCGTCACCCCGTATGAAGCCATGGCCGGCAGGGAGGCCGCCCGGCGGCTCGGTCTGGGGGTGGGCGATTCCTTCACCCTGACCGGCGCGGACGGGCAGCTCCGTCACTTCGCCCTGGCGGGGATCTTCCACTCCGGCGGGGACGAGGACCGCACGGTCTACATCCCCCTGGGGGCGGCCCAGGAGCTGGAGGCCCGGGAGGGGCTCTTCCACCGGCTCGAAGTGAGCGCCCTCACCACTCCGGACAACGATCTGGCCCGCAGGGCCGCGGTTGACCCGAACAGTCTGTCCATCAAGGACTGGGAAACCTGGTACTGCACGGCCTACGTGAGCGCCATCTGCTACCAGATTGACGAGGTGATTTCCGGGGCGGTCTCCAAGCCCGTGCGCCAGGTGTCCCAGTCCGAGGGGGCGATTCTGGAAAAGACGGAGCTCCTCATGCTGCTGATTACCGCGCTGAGTCTGGCGGGTTCGGCCCTGGGCATCTCCAACCTGGTGACCGCCTCGGTGATGGAGCGGTCCGCGGAAATCGCTCTCCTCAAGGCAGTGGGCGCCACGGACTCCGCCGTCACGTCCCTGGTGCTGGGGGAGATTCTCCTTGCGGCCCTCTCCGGCGGCGCGGCGGGGTACTTCCTGGGGCTGGGCTTTGCCCGCGTCATCGGCATGACGGTCTTCTCTTCCGCGGTGAGCATAAAGCCCCAGGTGATTCCCCTCACCGCGGCCCTGGTGCTGCTGGTGACTCTGGCGGGAAGCGTCCCGGCAATCCGGCTCCTCCTCCGGCTCCGCCCCGCGGAGGTCCTCCACGGGAGATAGGGGGAACGGTTGAACCACCGGCCCCACGATGCACTGGGCGGGCTGACACTGGCGGAGTTTTCCGCTACACTTGGCTTATCCATTCTCCATTCGGAAGTTCCTATATAGTGAGAACGGGCAGGGAAATTCTTTTTGAAGTTCTTTGGAAAGTACCGGGACTATATGCCATTTTCACCCATCCTCACCTCTTTTCTATCATCGGCTTCAAGCATATCATAGGGAGCAAGCGGTATCAACCTTGACATAGACCGTGGTTCCATCGGCAGCCCGTGACGGCACGGTCAGTTCATCAACAAAGCGGTCAACCGCTTCGCTAAGCGCTATCTGCATTGGCGTCCTCCTTCCTTATCGCATTCAAAGACCCCGTCACCGTGGCGTTTTCAGTGTGCTGGTATGACAAAAACGCCTCCCTGCCCACTGGTCTCGGCATGAGAACATCGCCGAAGTTGCTTAGTTTAATGACCATCGCAATACACCTCGACGAGTATGTTACGACCGAGAGCGCTTTAGTGGAGCCACACCACCCATCCGGCCAAGTCCGAAACCAACTCGATATAAATCTGGCATATTAATACGAGAATCCTGCGTCTCTTCGAAGACACCGAGCCGCACAAGTTCTTGTTTAATTCCAGTCCAACCTTCACTTGCGCTTTGCGGCGGCAAACGATTTGACTTTATGGTACTGGGACCGTCAGGGTAGCGTGATTTCCAGCGATCTTCAAACCTGGAAAATTCCGACGGCACATTTAAGCCGTCGAGTAAACCACACAATTCTTTTACCCAAGGATAGTCTTCTGCCATCTCATCAACACGGATTTTCGAAGCTTTTTGTATACCTTTCTTGAGACTTTCGTAATGCAAGGGGTAATCGCTTCCTTCTGCATCAAGAGATTTTTCCGCAGCATCTCTGATACCAACCAGAAAAGAACGCGGTGAAGCAAGTCCTCTGCCATCAGCCAAATGTCGAACAGCCCAAAAATAAGGAACCCCACGGCGCCTGTTCTTTCCCATCCACGGGCCAGCCAAGACTTCGAATAATT
>JAISTZ010000171.1 GCA_031272345.1 Spirochaetaceae bacterium
GCGAACAGCACTGTCCCCAACACCTGCCGATTCGTCAGTACCTGAAACACGTGGCGGGCCGCATGGAGTCCCCTCCCATCCGCCTCGTCCTTGCTCTTGTCCGGCGGTTTTTCGGGGGATGACGGGGGCGGTCTATTCTGCTTTTTGATACCAGACGCGGCATTCAATCGCCCCGAACAGAATCGCCGCCAGGGAGAACCACCGGAAGCCCCCGGAGAAGCCCGCAAAGAAATTATATACCCCGTGTATGACCACGGCCAGGGCAAAGGGCGCCCAGTGTTTTTTTCCGTCCCTGAAGGATCGGATGCACAGGGCTGAAAGGACGGCGCAGAGGGTGTGAATCAGGGCCGCCGTGGCAAGTCTGGGGAGAATCCCCCCGGCCCCGCCGGCAAAGTACATGACCGCCTCCAGGGATCCGACCGTCAGCCCCGCGATAGCTCCCCCCGCGGTGACCGCCCTCAGGGAGCGCCCCCTCACGGGCAGGCAGAGGATGCACAGGAATTTGACGGTCTCCTCTATGAGGCCGTTCAGGATGAGGGCCCGCGCAAGCCGCGTGGCAAGGCGGAAGTCGAGCCCCTGGAACAGGGGCGCCGCGAACAACTGGACGGCCGCGATGGGAACGAGGGCCAGGGCCCCCGCAAGGGCCGCCCCCAGGGCATACAGGGGGGAGCAGCCCTTCACAAAGACCACGCACCAGAGGATGAGCGCTGCCAGGGGCAGAACACACAGCACAAGGGAAAACGCCATGACCCAAGCATATCACCTGGGGCCGTCGGCGTCTACAAAAAAATTCGTCCCTCCCCTTGACACGTCCCTCCGGGGCCGGTATACTCTTTGGTACACACTTTTTGTGCGGGCTACTAGCTCAGGCGGTAGAGCAACGCCCTGTTAAGGCGTGGGTCGATGGTTCGAATCCATCGTAGCTCAAAACACATAAGTATTGGAACTATAATGACTTGTTGTTACTAAAAGGACACAAAAATTGCCACCGGAAAGAGCGGCGCACGAAACGGACGAGGCCCTGGAGGCCGCCCGAACCGCCGGGCGCTTCGTGTTTGCGCCGCTGGTTAAGACGGCATGAAGTCCGGCACGGCCTGGGGGATAGGGATTGACAGAGGTGTAACACATTGCGTAACATAACGGAACGGAGGATTTACCATGGCCACGGTACGTTACGAACTGAGGGCTGGCACAAAGCCAACACCTGAACAGCAGACCGAAATCGCGGCGGCGGCAAAGCGCCCTGTTGTCTACGGCGAGGACTGCCCCCGCCTCACCGAGGCGCAACTGGCGGAGTTCAAGCGCGTGAACGGCGCGGAGCGCGAGCGCGTCCCCTGCACAATCCGCCTCCCCCGCGAGACGCTCGACTGGTGGAAATCACGGGGCGCGGGCTACACGTCCGCGATGGCGCGTGTCCTTGACCTGGCGCGGAACAACGCGGAACTCCTGCGGGAGTGCCTGTAGGAGCGCGTTATGGCAAGGGCGAAACTGCGCCGGCCGCGCTGGGAAAGCGAAGATTGGCGGACTGTGCAGCCAAACGCGAAAGTGTGCGAAACCTGTATGTTCCGGTTTTACGAAGTGAACGGGAAAAGAGTTGACGAACCGCTCGCCGCTACCGCGTCAATCTGCGAAATGTACGAGTACCCGGAGTCAAAGCCCTATGAGGTGTTGTTTGACGGCGCGGACTGCGAGTATTACGAGAAAGACGAGTGACAGGGAGGGGGAACATGAGCGACGAAGCGCGACCGGAAAACATAGCGCGATGGAAGGCGCAAGGCACAAAGCGGGCGTTGGAATACAGGATTTATGACAGCCGGGTGTGGTTTGGGCATGACGGGGCGTCGCTCTACTCACCCGACTACGCGGAACAGGCGCGGGCCTTGCCGCCGCGAGTCTTTATGCTCCGGCGTCTTCCCGGGCCATTTCAAGGAGCTCCCTGTCCGCGATGGGGTCCGCGATTCCCAGGGTCAGGTAGCCGGACTGCTGGATGCCCCTGATGTCCCCGGGCCCCCGGATGCGGAGGTCCGCCTCGGCGATTTCAAAGCCGTCGGTTGTGCCCAGGAGGAGCCGCATCCGCTCCTTGCCGTCGTCGGTCAGGTTGTCCCCATACACAAAAAAGCAATAGGATTGAAGGCCCCCCCGTCCTACCCGGCCCCGGAGCTGGTGGAGGGCCGAAAGGCCGAACCGCTCGGCGTGTTCCACCACCATGCAGGTGGCCCTTGGGTTGTCGATACCCACCTCGATCACGCTGGTGGCCGCAAGGACCTGTATCTTCCCCTCGTGGAAGTCCCGGAGGATCCGGCGCTGGTCATCCTCGCTTACCCGTGAGTGAATCAGGGCGCAGGCAAAGCCGAGGAAGACCCCTGTGCGGAGGTAGTCGTACATGTCCTCGGCGCTTTTGAGGGGCTCCCCGCCGTCGTCCCTGGATTCGATCCTGGGATAGACGAAGTAGGCCTGCCGCCCCGCCTCCAGTTCACGCCGGACAAAGTCGTAGACCTTGGTTTCCTTCCCCATTTCCGCCAGGTGGGTCTTGATGGGGAGTCTGCCCCCGGGCATGGTCCGTATGACCGACATGTCCAGGTCCCCGAAAAGGGTGATCGCCAGGGTGCGGGGAATCGGCGTGGCGCTCATCATGAGGAGGTGGGGCGGCGAGGGGGGACTGGAGGATTCCATACCCTTGCGGATAATGGCGTTCCGCTGGAGCACCCCGAACCGGTGCTGCTCGTCGATGATCGCCAGGCTGAGATTCCGGTAGACCACATCGGCGGAGAAGAGCGCGTGGGTGCCCGCCACAAGGTCGACCTCTCCCTCCCGGAGGGCCTCCAACACCTGCTTCCGTCCCTGGGCCTTCACGTTCCCCGTGAGGAAGGCCAGCCGGAGCCCCGTCCCCGCAAGGAGCTCCGCCGCCTTGTCCGCGTGCTGCCGGGCGAGGATTTCCGTGGGCGCAAGGAGCGCGCTCTGGCCCCCCCAGTCCCGCACCCTGGCGGCGGCGAAGAAGGCCGCGAGAGTCTTGCCCGAACCCACGTCACCCTGGAGGAGCCGCGCCATGGTGAAGGCCGCCCCGGCGGAATCCCCGGCGGACGTGTCCCCTGCCGGGGCCGCGCGGTCCTCGAAGCCCCGGTCGATGTCCGCGTTTATCTCGGCGATGACCCGGTTCTGGTCATCGGTGAGGGGGAAGGGGAGGGACCCGAGGAGCTTTTCCTGGGTTGGACTGAGCCGGGAGGACCCGCCGCCCGCCTGGGCCGTCCCTTCCGGGGGGAGCTGCCGCTTCCGGGCCTGAATCCGGGCTGCCAGATCCTTCTGGAACACGAAAAATTCCTCGTAAATGAGGCTTTTGCGGGCCAGGTCCGCCTGGGCCGGGGTGGCCGGCCTGTGGGCCGCAAGCACCGCGTCCTGCTTGGAAAGGAGGCCCCGCCTTGCGAGGATTTCCTGGGGAACCCTGCCGTCGATGCCCTTGCAGTACCCCAGGGCCTGGAGCAGGAACTTCCGCATCTGGACCTGGGAGATTCCCGCGGTGAGGGGATACACCGGGAGCACGGCGGAATCCGGGGGCATGGCGTTCCTGTAGTCCCCCAGGGAACCCCGCCGGGCAATCACCGGGGGGGCCTCGAAGTCCGTGCTCTGAATAGCGCCGTATTTGTAGGAAAAACTCCCGGTGACGCCGATGATCGCCCCGATGGGATACCGGGACTCCCCCAGGTAGAGGGCCCGCTTGCCGAAGGCCGCGAGCCAGGCCTCGACGCCGCTCCCGTCGGTCACGAGGAGTTTGACCCCGCCCTTTGCGCCGAAGCCGATGGGTTTGCGGTCCAGGATTTGGGCCACCGTGTGGGCCCGGCCCCCGGCGCGGAAGCGGGAGAGGGGGATTTTTTGGGTCCTGTCGTCGTACCTGCTGGGGTAATGGCCCAGGAGGTCCCCCACGGTGCGGACGTCCAGGTTGGCGAGCCGGCTTGCCGCGCCCTCGCCCACCCCCCGGAGGGACGACACGGGGGTTTCAATCTCTTCCAGAAACACGGCTACCCCACAAGGGAGAACATCGTCTTGAAGGCGCTGCCTTCTTTTTTGAATTCCCTGGAGCCCCTGGTTATCTTGCACAGGCTCATGCCGAACATCCTGGAAATCTCCCGCTGGGTTTGTCCCCGGGCGATCTCCCGTACCAGGAGCCAGCGCTCGGCAATGTGGGTGCGTTCCGCCGGTGTAAGAAGGCACTCAAGAAAATCGTATATCAGATCCGGGTTGTCCGCCCGTGAAAGGGCCCCGCACATTTCCCGGAGACCCGCCTGGTCAATCGCTTTTTTTTCGCTGTCCGTCATGGGTGAACTATAGCTGATTTTTGGAGGAAAAGCCACCGTTTGAAATTCCCGCTACGCAATAGGCCTCGAAGGTGTCCCCCAGGGAGCGGACGCGGCTCCACAGGCCCAGGGCCTTGAAGGCCAGGGAGTCCCCGGAGGCGCGTTCCATGCGGGGAAAACGCTCCGGGTGGTGGCCCGTGGAGACGATTTTCAGCACATCGAAGCCCAGGGACGAAAGGATCGGCCTTGCCCGTTCCGGTTCCCAGAGGGTGACATGGTCCCTGGGGCTGCTCCCGTAGAACCCCTGGGGGTTTGTCCGGGCCGACACCCCCGAAGCCGAGGGAGTCGAGAAGGCCAGGAGCCCCCCCGGTTTGAGGAGGGAACGTATCTTTTTCAGGGCGGCCCCGGCGTCCGGGAGGTGTTCCAGGACGAACCACAGGGTGACCGCGTCGAATTCCCTCACCCCGAAGGCCCCTTCCGGGTCGAAGTCCTCCAGGGACGAGGGGACCGCCGGGAAGCCCAGGGTGTCCCTGACGTAGGCAACGGCCCTTTCGGAGACATCGATTCCATAGGCGTCCCACCCCGCGTCTGCGGCGGCCGCGAGGAAGGGCCCGTAGGCGCAGCCCACGTCCAGAATCGCCCCCCGGCGCGCCCCCGTGTACCGGCGGATTCGGGTCATCCTTTCGGCTCCGCGGGCTTTTATGGCGCCGAAGTCCTCCAGGTAGGTCCTGCCGTAGTGCTGCTTGTAGTCCCCGAAGAAATAATCCTCCCCGTAGGATTCCCCCCCGCCCCCGGCCTGGAACGCCTGGTACTGAATCCCGCAGGAGGGGCACCGGCGGAAGGTGGCTTCCTCCGTCCGGGCGGCGACGGGCCCCCCGGCGGTCCCGCAGACCGGGCAGGGACGGCGGACCCCGGACGCGAGCCGGGTGATGAAAGCTCCGAGATGGTGCCAGGCGCATGCGCCTGGCACCATCCCGCGGCGGCTCTCATGGTGCCAGGCACATGTGCCTGGCACCATGAGGGGTTCAAACCCGTATTTCCGGGCAAGGGCCCCGTGGAGGGGGGTGGACGGCCCCAGGAGGACCCTGCACCCGGCGTGACGGGCCTCCCAGGCCGTAAGCCCGTAGTGGGTCACCACGAGGCCGTAGCGGTGCAGCTTGTCCCGGAGCCCCCCCGCGGGCGGCACGAGGCGTATCGCGTCCCTGGCTTCCGGCGGGAGGAGGGCCCGCTTTGCTTCGGGGTCGTCCACCACGGCGGTCACGTCCGCGCCGGCGCGCCAGACCCGGAGGGCCGCGTCCAGGGCGAGTCCCCCAGGATCTTCCCCGCCGAACACCACCAGGGCCGCGTTTTCCCCAGGGTCTCCGGGGCTGCGCCGGTGTTCCGGCAGGGTGATGAAGCCGCTCTCGAAGAGGTTCACCCTCCGGTCATCCTCCAGGGGGGGGATGATGTCCAGGAGGTAGTCCCAGGCGTCCCTGGCGGGGGACCCCTCGTCGATCCCAACCAGGGGGCCGGCTGCGGAGAGGGCCTCCGCTTCGGGGGCCTCCGCGCGGAAGAGGTCGCTCACCACCAGGGCGTACTCCCCCGGTTCGGGGAGGGATTGAATCACCTGGCCGGGGGAGAGCCCGGCGCCGAGGGCCTCCGCGACGATTGCCGGGGCCTCCGCGAGGGTTCCCTCCGGAGGGACGAGGACCTCCGCCCCGGTTTCCAGGGCCAGCTCCAGCATCCGGCGGAGGTGGCCGGTCCCCTGCCCCTTTTTTACGGAAGGGACGAGGAGGACCGGGCGGCTCACCGGGGGTGACGCGCAGGCGGCGCAGATCTCCTCCGCCGTGAACGCGCCCTGGGCGTCCCCCTGGGCCTCCCGCCGGGCGGATTTCAGGGCACGGGCGATTCTGCGGGCCCGGCGGAGATCCCGGGCCGTGTCCACGGTGGTCCGCAGGCCGGGATGATTCCACGGGGCCGGGGCCGGGATGAACCGGCAGTCGAATGTGTCCGGGTGCTGGTAGAGGGCGGGGCCCACGTGTTCCTTCTCGAAGGGGGTTGCGCCGGGGTGGGAGCGGAGCAGGGCCTGGGCGTTCATCACCTCCACGCCGCTCCCGTGGGGGAGTCCCGTGTAGGTGAGGTAGTCGGCCTTGAGGCGGGTGAACTCGGTCAAACTGGCCCCGGCGGCTTCAAAAAACAGGAAGGGATTGTCCGCGGTGGCCCGCACCACCGTGTCAACCCCGTAGTTCCGTATGGCGGCGCAGAATCGCCCAAGCACGTCCTCCTCCGGCCCGGGGAAGCACTCCCACCCCAGGGCCTGGGCCGCGGGCAGCAGGTCCCCGTAGGAGGGTTCCGCCACCGCCGCGATGTATGCGTCCGCGGGAATCATCCCGCACGCCCGGAGGGTCCACTCGAACAGGGACGCCCCCTCCAGGGGCATGAGGGCCTTCCCCGGCAGGCGGGTTGACGAGAGCCTGCACTGGACAATGACCGCCGTCATTCCTGCCCCTGGGCGGAGATGTCCTGCCAGGACGCGGCCAGGGTCCCGATGTCCCGGACAAAGCGCCCCCGGTTTTGCCGGGTCCACCTGCGGGCGTCCCGGAACTGGGCGAGGGCCTCAAAGAAGAAATGCCCGGACCTGCGCCAGAAGCTGAAGAAGCCCCTGCCGGGGATGTCCGCCCCCTCCGGGCCCAGGACGGGGAGGATGTTCTTCAGGAAGAACCGCAGGTAGGAGGCGTTCGCGGTGGTGTCGTCCCTGGGGGTGTCCCCCTCGTAGGCCAACTGGAGGCTCGAATACACGGAGATCCGCTCCCCCCACAGCCAGGCGCGCACACACAGGTCCAGGGTCTGCCAGTAGGGGGCGGCGATCGTGTGGTCGAATCCCCCCAGGCTCACGAATTTCCGCTTCGAGTAGAGGGCGATGTTGTCGAAGGTGTAGACCGTGCCCGCGCCCCTGGCCGCGCCGCTCCCCACGTCCAGGGTGAACCGGTTGTTCTCGATGACCGGACAGTAGCACACCGGGAGGGCCCTGTTGTCCCTGTCAACAAGCCGGGGGACCGCGCAGAAGGCGCCCTCATCCCGGATGCGCTCGAAGAGCCGCTTGGAAAGCACCTGGGCCCCGATCCGCAGGGCCCCCCGGAGGACGAACACAAGGTCCTCCTCCGCTTCCTCCACGGCGATGTTTATCAATTCACCCTGGGTGACCTCTTCCTGCACCACGATGAAGGTGACCGTGGGAAAGAGATTCGCCGTGTGTTCCATGTTGTAGTTGTCCCCGGCGGTTTCTATCGAAATGATTGACGAAAAGGTGTTCCTGACGAGATTCTTGAGCAGGGTGTCCCGGTTCTGGTGACCCTGGTCGATCAGGAGGGCGCACACGGGGATTTCCGTCCCCCTGGGCTTCTCCTTCCTGGGGATGACCGTCCGCTTCACCTGACGCTCGTTAAAAATTGAAGGTATAGTATTCATCGCAGGCCCCGCACAGGTCGATTTCCCTTCCAAGGCGCTTCCACGCCCCTTCCACCCCTTCCGTAAACACATTCAGCCCCCCGGCCTCAAGCCCCCGCTCCCTGCACACAGGCGCGCCCCCGTCGGCAAGGACGGTCATGTCCCGGAGGAGGTGCCAGCAGGGGTACCGCTCCGCCGGGGAAAGGTCCGCGGGGCGCAGATCCGGGAGTTTGCCGCAGAAGGAATCGTACTTCTGGATGATGAGGTTGCCTTTTTCCTTGTAATGCCGGTAGAAGGATTCGAGTTGATTCTCGTTCAGGGTGGTCCGCATGAACTGGGGGTACACGGCCTTGCCGAAGGATGCGGTGAGGATGTCCAGGGCTTCCACAGCCTTCCCGTGGGTGGGGAGGGTGACTCCCGGAGGGCGCTCCCCCGCCGGATGGAGACGGCGGTAGGCGTCCTCGTCCATGCCGTCGATGTAGACGATCCAGTAGATTTTCCCGTGCTTCCCGGTCCTCCCGGGGGCCTTATCGCAGAGGGCCCGGAGGCTTTCCGCGAGCTCCCTGGTCACCAGGGCGCCGTCGGTCTCCACCAGGAGGGAGATGCCCGGATGGGAGAGGGCCGCCCCAACGATGGCCGCGCACCGGGGGTGGGCCAGGGGGTCCCCCCAGGCCGAAAGGGAGACCACCGCTTCCCCGGAAAGGGACGCCGCCTGGGAAAGAAGGCCCTCCGCATCTTCCACGGGCATGAAGCACCGGGGATTCTTCTCCCGGGCCTCCCAGGGCGGGTGACCGAATTTTTTGCAATATTCCCCGGCGTAGGGGCTGTACACGGGGTCATCCCCGGTGAAGGCGGAAATCTGGAGGGCGTAAAAGCTCGGAACCGTGCGGAGGATCTCCGGGGAAGACCGGGCCAGGTCTCCCAGGGTCTCCGCGCTGAAGTCGCCCCTGGGGGCGGCCTTTTTGTAGAGCCCCTCGCACACCAGGGTCTCCCGGAGGCCCGAACAGGAAAAATCGAACCGGTAAAACCGCAGGTCCTGCTTGGCCGTGAGGGTCTCCACCTCGAAGGAATTCACATGGGGCCTCATCAGGTCGAAGAGAGTCCGGTGGGACACCGGGCCGCCCGGGTCCGGGGCGTCCTTCACCAGGGCCCAGAGGCTCTGGAGGGCCCCCGCGTCCACGGCGGCCGGGACGAGTCCCTCGGGGTAGCCCTCGGCGAAGGTGTATTCGCCGGCGTAGGTCCCGTGATGGGAGAGCAGCTCCCTGGTAAGGGCCGGGTCATAGAAGGGGCAGGACGCCAGGGCAAAGATCACCGTGCCGGAGGTTTCTTCCCGGAGGGTCTGGAGGAGCAACCTGGGGGTCCACTCCGGGGCGGCCTTCACCGTGCAGGGGGGGAGCTTGCGGTCACCCTGGAAGGCGGCGAGGGTTCTTTCGACTTCCCCCAGGCGCTCCTCAAAGGCGAGGATTCTGACGTCCCCCAGGGAGGGCAGGGAAGAGGCCCAGCGGAGGGCCCGGAAAAAGGCGGATTCGCCGCCGAAGCGCGCCTCGAAGGGGTGACTGGAATTCTCCGCAAAAAAAACAAGGTGATTCATAGTCTTATCATCGGCATTTTGGGCTTCCTTATGGGAAAAACACGATTTTTTTTACTTTTTTTTGAAAAAAATGTCCCAAAACGACGAGTCCCATACGATAACAATTTTAAAACCGGAATCCGAATTCTTAAAAAACCAATTACCCACGAACAAACAACTTAACCCAAACTCTTCTTTTTTTTGCACCTAACCCGGTTTCACCCACACAAAAATCAAAAATTAAGGAGAAGTTATGTCAAAAAGCGGTAATGCCCCTGAAGCAAAGGCGCAATTTCAGGCCGGCATTAGAAAAAAACTAGCGGAAGAACTCGTGTTTGAGTACATCTTCCAGTCACCGGCGCTTTTCGGGTATTCCGACTTCAGTGAAGATTCCAAAAGCGCTTTTTTACTCAGCGTCACCCTGGAAATCCCCAAGTACATCAGCAATTTTGACCCCCGGCGGTGCACCTTCCTGACCTTTCTGGTACACCTGGTGCATCTTCACGCAAAGGGCTGGGTGCGGTGGGCGGCCAAGGGCAAGGCCTCCGAGGACAGCCTGCGTTATTGCTACGCCCTGGAGAGGGACACGAACCTTGAGGTGGCGGAAGAGGAGGGCGTCTACATGGACACCGCGGCCCTCTCCCGGTTCCAGCACAACAAGGTGACCGCCGACACCCTGGTTGTGCTGGCCCTGAAGTCCGCCTATTCCATCACGGACCATCACATCGCCTCTATCGCGGGCCTCACGGGGTACGACAGGGACATGCTGGAGGAAATGGTCGAAAAAGCAAAGGGCCTCCTGCACGGCAAGGAAACCAAGCTGCGCACCGCCGCCGAGCGGAGGAACAAAGCTTACTTCTACAAGATCAAGTACCGGTTTGAACTGGAAAAACTCTCCCCCGGCACAACCCAGCATGAGATCGTGGCAAAGCAGTTCCTCTACCAATCCCGCCTCCTTGAGGCAAAAAACCGGCGGCTTATGAACTATCCCGGTATTTCGCCGCCCAATTCCTGCATCGCCGAAATGCTCAACATGCCCCTCAGACGGGTGTCCCGGCTTATCGAACAGGCCCAGGAAGCGGTGTGTCCCAACGTCCCCATTGTGAAAAAAAGCGTGAGGGCCTATTATGAGGGGGAAACGATGCTGTAAGGCGGCCCTCCGGATGGAAATTTTTCTTGCGTCCAACAACGCGCACAAACACCGGGAACTCGCCCCGTTTTTTCCCGGGGCGGCCCTCGTCCTTCCCAGGGACCGGGGCATCCCCTTCGGCCCGGAAGAAACCGGGAACACCTTCGGGGAGAACTGCCTCCTCAAGGCCCGCTCCCTGTACGCCCTGGTGAAGGCCCCGGTGCTGGCGGACGATTCGGGCCTCTGCGTGGACATCCTGGGGGGCGCTCCGGGGATCTACACCTCCCGGTACGGGGGGAAGGATTTTCCCCGGGGGCTTCCGGGGGGCGCAAAGCTCCCCCAGGAGGAACAGAACCGCCTCCTGATAGAACACGTGAACGAAGCCCTCCGCCTTAACCCGGATGGGGCCGCCCGGTGGGGCCGGTCGTGCAGGTTCGTCTGCGCCCTGGCCCTCTACCTTGGGGACGACCGGTTCGTTCTGGTTCAGGAGACCATGGAGGGCCTCCTGGTGGAAACCCCGGAGGCGGCCCGGGGCGCAGGGGGATTCGGCTACGACCCGGTGGTGGTTGTGCAGGGCCTGGAAAAAACAGCGGCGGAACTCGCGCCGGAAGAAAAAAAAGCCCGCTCCCACCGGGGCAGGGCCGCCCGGAGGCTTTCGGAATTTTTTAAGAATGAAGCTGTTCGGAATGGTGAATCCTGCCGATAATTGTGGCAATGAGAGCAAAAACCCTTTTCGGATTGAAACATCGTCCCATGGGCAACGGAAGGCCAAAAAAAACTTCGGTTTTCAGGGCCGCCCTCATTTTTTTTCTTGCCCTGCGCGTTCCCCTGGCCGGAGCCCAGGACCTGGCCATCGCGGACGAGGACATACGCCTTGAACCCGTGTTCGACTCCGCTTCAAGGGTGTTGAACACCAGGCTCTTCGATACCGTGGCGGGATACCACCTGTATATCCGAAAAAAACCGGACATCGAGTCCGTGCTTCTTATGGACAACGGGGAACGCGGAAAAGGAGGGATTGATAAGCAGGCCCTCCGGTGCCTCGAGTGGAACGAAGTGAACGGCAGCGAACTGCGCTACCAGGAGGGCCGACGCCTTGTGTCGGGATGGGCAAAGTTCAGCATCGTGGACTCCACCCCGGAATGGGACGCCGAATTCGGCGAGGCCTTCCACCTGTACATCCCCAGGGTGATGGTCTACGGCCACCCCAGGACCAAATCCGGGGAAATTTCCGTGAACAAGGGCATGACGGTCAATATCCGCACCTTCAGCCTGCCCTACGCGGACGATTCCGGAGACTTCCATGACAATCCCTTTGTGTTCGGAAGCATGATAATCCCGGCCCAGCCGCCGGCCCCCAAAGTCAAGATCCCCCAGTCCGTGACGGAACCCCAGGGGAATCCCGTTCACCGGGTGGAAATTCTTCCGCCGGGAACCTCGCCGCAAGCGCCCCTGCCGGATGCGCCGACCCCCGAAGCAGCGCTGCCAACGATAATCCCAGGGACGGGAGCGGCGCCGGCGGCCCCGGAACTCCCGGTATCTCTGCCTGTACTGCCTGCGGAAAACGTACCGTCACTGCCGGGGCAGAGCGCGCCTTCTCTGCCCGGAGCAATACCGGCCCTCCCTG
>JAISTZ010000040.1 GCA_031272345.1 Spirochaetaceae bacterium
CCCGGCCCAGCCGAACATCAGGATCTGGGCGTAGATCTCCTCGTCGCTCATGCGGGAGATCAGGGCCTCCGCCAGAACCTCGTGGGGGTAGTCGCTCCAGAAGTCGATGTCCGCCGGGAGGGATTCCTGGGCCCCCAGGGTGAAGGGGAGGACGGCCCCCAGGAGGGCCAGGCCGACCCTGCGGAGGCCCCTCACGCCTTCCGTCCCCGCAGGTACTTCCCCGCGCTCACCGCTGCGATGGCCCCGTCCGAGGCCGCGGTGATTATCTGGCGGAGGGGTTTCGCCCTTACATCTCCGGCGCAGAAGAGTCCCGGCACGGAGGTTTCCATGCCGTCCCCGGTAAGGACATAGCCCTCTCCGTCTGTCTTTACCCCGGGGGCAAGGGACGACCGGGGCACGAACCCCGCAAAGATGAAGACTCCCTCCGCCGCAAGGGTTTCCTCCGCGCCGGAGAGGGTGTCCCCCAGGATGAGGGACGACACCTTTTTGTCCCCCCGGATTTCCTTGACGACCCTGTTGTATTTTATGGTGATGTTTGGATGGGCCCTGACGCGGGACACAACTGCGGGGTCTGCCCGGAATTGGTCCCGCCGGTGGATCAGGGTGACCTGGGAGGCCAGGGCGGCAAGGTAGAGGGATTCGTCGCAGGCGGAATTCCCGCCCCCCACCACCGCCACGGGTTTGCCCCGGAAAAAGGGCCCGTCGCAGACCGCGCAGTAGGAGACCCCCCGGCCCGCGAAGGTTTCTTCCCCGGGGACGCCGAGTTTCCGGGGTTCCCCCCCGGTGGCAAGGAGCACCGCCCCTGCGGAACAGGTCCCCCTGTCCGAAACCACCGTGAACCGGTCACCCTCTTTGCGAACCTCAAGGACTCTGGCGGACTCAAAGGCCGCCCCGGCCGCGCGGGCCTGGTGTTCCATGGCCTCGGCCAGGGCCGCTCCGCCGGGCGCGGGAAAAAGGCCCGGATAGTTTTCCAGGGAAAGGATGTTCAGGGCCTGGCCCCCGGAAACGCCCCCCTCGCAGAGCACCAGGGTGGAAAGGTCCGCCCGGCCCGCGTACACCGCGGCGGCCAACCCCGCGGCCCCCGCTCCGATGATGATGAAATCAGTTTCTCGCTCCACAATGGGGGAGATTATACCACAGGGCCGGGGCGGATGCAACCCGTGGGGGCCTCTGCCGTGTAACAGCGGCGCGCTTGACAGTCCCGGTGTACTGCCTTACAATGTCCTTATCATGACAGATATGGCAATAGAATTTGAATCGGTCGTGGAAGGCGATGGCATCCGCATCCCCGAAGCCTACCGAAACGCTTTGACGCGATTTACCGGGTCTATCCTGGTTACGTTGCGGGAAGGCGAGTCCGCCGCGCCGCAAAAAGCATCCGGCGCCAAGATCATCCCCCGCAGGGGGAGCGGTCCCATAACCGAGGCCAATTTTGCCGCTATGCGCGTAAACACCCGGAACTGGAAGTTCGACCGCAGGACAGCGAATGAACGGTAACAGGGTCAGGGTATTTTTCGATACAAATATTATCGTTTATGGCTACTCTGACGACGATCCTGTCAAAAAGCGGAAGGCCGTGCAGACGCTTAACGAATATCACAGCTTTATAAGTACCCAGGTGTTGAATGAGTTTTGTAATGTGTGCATAAGAGATTTAGAGAGGAGCGAGTCGGAAATCCAGGAGTGTATTGATGAACTTCAAACGATATGCGACCTGTATATTACCGACGCGAATACAGTCGCCCGTGCCCTTAAAATACGTGCTCGCTACCGGTATTCTTATTATGATTGTTTAATACTTGCCTCTGCTCTGGAATGCGGCTGCGCTTACCTTTTCTCCGAAGATATGCGGGACGGCCAAGTCATAGCGGGAATGACCATACGGAATATTTTCCGGGAGGCGGGCTGAAACGCTGAGCGTAGCCCGGACAAAGGAAGAACACCCCGGACTTCACCCCGCCATTCACTCCGTCTGTACCGCCCGTGGGGTCCGCGGTTTTCCCTTGATTACAGAAATTCCAGGTGTTCGCACGGGGCGCCGGAGGAGTATTCACCCCGCAGTTCCTCCGGAAGGAGGGCCGCTATCTGGCCCATCAGCTCGTCCGCCAGTTCCGCCCGCTCGGCCCTGGTGGTGGTTTCCCCGGAGCGCTTGAAATAGAAGGGCCGCCCCACCCGGAAGCGGATAGGGGTGCGCCTGAACCGTCTGAGGTTGCGCCAGAAATTCTGCCCCCCGTAATGGGCCACCGGAAGCACCGGCGCTCCGGTGAGCATGGCGAGCTGCACTATCCCCGCTCGTCCCTTCCGCAGGATTCCGTCGCCGCTCCTGGTGCCCTCCGGGGCGATTCCGATGAACGCCCCCTGCCGCATCATCTCTTGTACGCGCCTGAAGGTCTCCACATACGCGCCGCCCCTGGTGATGGGAATCGCGTTGAAGGTGTCGAGCAAAAAGGCCATGAGGGGGTTGTTCCAGGTGGTGTCTTTGATGATTCCCACCAGGGGAGTAGGGTAGGCACAGCACACCAGCACGGGCACTTCCAGAAAGTTGATGTGATTCACCGCGATGATCATGGGCTGGATCGCCCCTGTGCCGTCTTCTTTTGCGCCTCTTACGGCCGCCACATATTCGGCGTCGTCAATCTTGCAGAGCAGCCACAGGAGAATCCGCAGGATGCGCATCACGATAGCCCGCCGCAGGTTCATCCCTCATGCTCCTATCAGCCTGAGACAGCCGGGGACACATTCCACCTCCAGGTCCTTTCCGTCGAGGCAGATCGTTTCGCCGTCCGAGTGGGCCACCATGCCCCCCTCCAGGGCCTTGAAGGTGTACCGGAGGGAGCGCGCTTTGGTGACTCCCCCGCACAGGTGCTGGGTGCCCTTGGTGTAGTGCAGGATGATTTTGACCACCTGGCTCCGGGAGCGGTGCTCCGCCATGCAGAGGTCCAGGGCGCCGTCGTCGAGCCTGGCGTCGGGGCCCATGAAGAAGCTGCCCCCCATGCGCCTGCCGTTCATAATTGACGCGATGATGGCGGGGAGAGTCTGGGATTTTTCCACAGCCTCCCCTGTTTCCGGGGATTGCTCGGTCCAGTGAACCTCCAGGATGGGGGAGGGCGGAAAGGTGACCGCCATCTTTATGGCCCCCAGGGCGTAGGCCAGGCCGCTCTGGACGTGGAGCTTTGCGGCTTCCAGGCCCACCATGGTGTCGAACCCGATGCCCACGCCGTTGATGAAGTACCGCCCCTGGGGGTAGTAACCCCCGGTCACCTTGCCCGCGTCGATTGTGCGGTATTCCCCAGCCACCAGGGTCCTGAGGGCGCCCTCCACATCCGTGGGGATGCGGGTGCTTGAGGTGAAGTCGTTCCCCCGCCCGATGGGAAGAATCCCCATGAGGGGCGGTTCCGGAAAGTCCCGCTTTCTGCGGAGGAGACCGTTCACCACCTCGTTGCACGTGCCGTCTCCCCCGGCGGCAACGACGGCCGTATCTTTATCCAGGGGAAGATTTTGGACAAGTTCTATCCCATGACCGGCGCTCTTGGTGAACAGGATTTCATATCCGGCGCCGCCGGCTTTCAAAAATTCTTCGATTTTTGGGGCCAGTTTTAAAGCCTTGCCCTTGCCGGCGATCGGATTTAAAACGACCAAAAACCTCCACGCTCCCTTTACAGTGCTTGAAGAAGTCATGGTATCATGTATACACCAAAAACCGCCGGAGGTAAAGGGCTTCATCAAAAAAAAGAGGGAGAATCCCGCCCATTGCCAGGGAAGCACTGAAAACCCAATGGTTTTTAGCGCACTCCCTACACCGGCAGGGGGTTCCGTGCCAGGGTGAAGCCCCAGCTTTCGTGCCCGGGGTACACCACCGTGTCCCCGGGAAGCTCCCCCAGAAGGCGGCGGAGGCTTTTTTCCATGTCGGCCTCGCTGCTTTCAGGGAAGTCCGTGCGCCCCCAGGTGCCGTAGAACATGGTGTCCCCGGAGATGAGGGCCCGTTCCTGGGGAGTGTAGAAGCACAGGGACCCCTGGGTGTGCCCCGGGGTGTGCAGGACCCTCCAGAGGGAAGCGGCTTGCCGCACCTCATCCCCCGGGTCGGCGTCTTTAAAGACCGAGCCCAGGTTGACTCCCTCCCCCAGGGGGACGTTTGCCTCCGGGAGGGCCCCCAGAGCGGCCGCAAAGCCCCTCCCCAGGCCCAGGTCCCGGAGGTTCCGTCCTGTCCGGGCGGACATGCCGGGACCGAAGAGCCCCCCGTCCAGGGGATGGAGGGCTATGGGGATGGGGGGAAAAGCTTTCCGAAGGGCCCCCAGGCCCATGACGTGGTCGAAATGCCCGTGGGTAAGGACCACCGCCTTCGGCTCAAGGCCGCGCTGTTGAATCAGATCGGCGCAGGATTCGTCCCCAGGATCAATCACCATGACGGGCTGGGGGGAATCGCCCTTTTTGGGACCCAGGGGCACGAAGATCGTGTTCACCGACAAAAAGCCCGAGGGGACTACCGTTATCTTCATTCAGCCTCGGCCTCTCCCGGGCTTTCCGGCGCCGGGGGCGCGGCAGCCTCAGCCGGAGGGGCCTCGTCCTTCTTGCGGGAATAGCTGACCGAAAGGGGCCGCCCCCGGTATTCCCGGCCGTTCAGGGAGGTGATGGCGTTCTCAGCGTCCTCGGAAAAAAGCTGGATGAACGAGTAGTTGTCGAACACGTGGATCTCCCCGATTCTGTCCTGGGGAATACCCGCCCCCTGGATGATCAGGGTGACCAGATCCCTGGGGAAGACCCGTTTGTTTTTTCCCACGCTGATGAAGATCGTGGCGGCCCTGGATTCGTCGATGACCGTGTACTTGGGCGGTCCCTTGGGCCTGAAGCCCTCGTCGGCCTTTTGGGGCCTTTTGGGGTGATGGTTGAACCGGTCGTCCCCGCCACGGCTGAAGCCCCGGCGCGCGCCCTGTTCGAGCATGACCTTGGCGAGGTAGCACCCCACGTAGCTGCGCCGCGAAAGGGGCACGGTCTTTTTGAAAATCCTCTTGAGCCTGGTGATCTCGATAAGGTTTTCTTCGTTTTGAATTCGCTGAACCGCATCTTGCAGCAGTGCGACATACTCTTCGTCATTGAATCTGAGCATCCCCGTTGTATCTCCTTACTATAAACTCAAGTAAAAGGGTCCGTCAAAAAATTGAAACAGCCCCTCAAACTCCTTTTGCCAATTCCGACCTGGTTGCGGCTATCTTGGAAACCAGGCCGTATTCCTTTGCTTCTTCGGCGTTCATCCAGTAGTCCCGGTCGGTGTCTTTTTTGACGATCTCCAGGTCCTTCCCCGTTTCCAGGGCGATGATCCGGTTGAGCTTGTCCCGAAGTTTTTCCAGCTCCTGGGCGTGGATCTCTATTTCCGTGGCAACCCCCTTGATGCCGCTGAGGGGCTGGTGAATCAGGTAGTGGCTGTTCGGCAGGGCGATCCGGCGCTCCCTTGGGGCCGCCAGCAGAATCAGAGCCCCCGCGCTTGCCGCAAGGCCCATGCCGATGGTGTACACCGGCGCGGACACAAAGCGGATGATGTCGAAAATAGCGAACCCCGCGTCCACGTCCCCCCCGGGGGAATCGATGAACACGTAGATGGGCTCGGGCGAATCGGACTCCAGAATCAGCAGTTGCCGGGCGATTTTTTCCGCCAGCTCCTTGTTCACCTCCCCGGCGAGCAGGACCTGCCTGGTCTTCATGAACCGCAGGACCAGGGCGTCCTGGGTCTCGGGGGCCTCGGTTTTCTTTTGTGTTTCCCCTTCTTCGTCACATTTTCTGCGGCAATCCGCCCTCATGGCGCACTCCTTGGTGTTATTTTTGTGCATTGAACAACCTTGTCAACCTACAAGAAAAATTAAAAAAAATCTATCCCCCGGTCACTCTTTTTTTTCATTATTTTTGACCCTTTTCCAGTATTGGTCAAGCTGTTCCAGGGACAGGGCCTCCATGGGCTTGCCCTCGGCTGCTGCTGCCCCTTCGATTTCCCTGAACCGGCGGGAAAATTTTGCGTTTGCCCTGGAAAGGGCGACCTCCGGGTCGACCCCCAGATGGCGGGCCCAGTTCACCAGGGAAAAGAAGAGATCCCCCAGCTCCTCCTCCAGGGCGAGCTGGGCGGCGTCGAGGGCGCTCCCTGCCTGGGCGGTGAAGGGCTTTTCCGCCGCCCCCAGGGCCGAAAGGTTTTCCGCGGCCCCTTTTACCTCGGCGAATTCCTCCCTGACCTTTTCCAGCGCCTCATCGGGCTTCTGCCAGTCGAAGCCCCTTTTGGCGGCCTTTTTTTGAATTTTGTAGGCCTTGAGGAGGGGCGGGAACCCCGGCGTGATTCCGTCCAGGATTGATTCGCCCTTCCGGTTTTCCAGGCCGTCCTTGATGACGTCCCACTGGGCCAGGACCTCCTCCGGGTTGAGCCGGCGGGTCGTCTCCTCCGGGTTGCCCGAATAGGCGGCAAGGTATTCCCGCGCCTCGGACTCGGAAAACACGTGGGGATGGCGGCGCACGAGCTTGGCCGAGAGCTCGTCAAAGAGGTGGGAGACGGAAAAGTCCCCGGCCTCTTCGTGCATGAGGGCGATCATCACGCAGTTGAGGATGACGTCCCCCAGTTCCTCCTCCGTGTGGGCCGCATCCTTGCAGGAAATCGCGTCCACCGCTTCGAACGCCTCTTCCACCAGGCTGCTCCGAAGGGAGAGGGGAGTCTGCTCGATGTCCCAGGGGCAGCCGCCGGGAGCCCGGAGCCGCCTGATTATCCCCAGGAACCGCTCGAAGGCGGCGGCCCCTTCCGTTTTCTGATTCATTGGTCCGCGAACTCCACCCGGTACCCGGCGAATTCCCTTTCAAATTCCGCTTTGAGGTCCCGCTCAACGCTGCCGCGGAGCATGTCCCCCACCAGGCCCGCGCAGATGCAGGACCGGTTGTCCCCGGGGCCGTCCATCTGTATGCGCACCAGGCGGCTGGAATCGCTCACCGTGACCTTCCGCACCAGGTCGAGGTCCGCGCAGCTCATGAGGCTGCCCTTTTCCACCACCCGGCAGAGAATCCCGTCAATCTTCTTCTGGGTTTCCGCCTTCATCCGCGAACCCTCCTTTTACAAAAAAGCGCCCCAATTCAGGCACGTAGGAGCGCAGCAGGGCGCCCAGTTTTTCCCGGACCGGCTTGACGTACAGGTAGAAATTCCTGTTTTCCCCATAACAGCAGAAATGGACGAGAATTTCCGGGCGCTCCAGGTTGAACAAAAGCTTCGTGAGCCTTTCTTCCATTTTTTTGTCCTTGAATAGTAGCACGAAACGCCTGCCCCCGCAATCGGTCTCGGTGCGGGAAAAGCCCTCGAATCCGGTGATGATTGCCCTAGCCCTGGGGAGGAATGACCGCGAGAGGATGTGGCCCTCCCCGGCGAGTTTTCCCTCGGCGTAGAGCTGCACGTAGAGTTTGTCGTGCCGGGAAATCAGGAGGCTTATGGGCATATAGAAGACCGACTGCCTGGGGAGGAGGGTGAAGGTTCCCTTGGCTTCCCTGAAGGGTTTCTTGAGTTTGTAGACGAAGTTGTAGCCGATTGACCCGCCGAAATTCGTGTATTGGGTCTCCTGGGGTTTGAGGGCGGCCTCGGCCTCCCGGCTGATCCAGGCGGAGATCCAGCGGTTTTTCTTCCGCCCCCGGTAGTAGCAGAGGCTCGTAAAAACCGCGGCGATGATGATGGGGATGATCAGGGCCTTGTCCAGGGTGTCCTCCTTCCGGCCGTCACGGGCCGGTGATTCCGGCCTTGATGCCGGCCACGTCGATGCGGGCCAGGTCCTGGGGCCCGCGGATTCCCCCCTCCACGAGGGGCGACACGAACACGGGACAGGGGCCGAATTCCTCCTCGACCCGTTTCCGGTGTTCCCCATCCTTGCCGCCGGGGGCGCCCTTGTTCAGGCACAGGCTGTCGATGGGCGCCCCCAGGTTCCCCAGCTCCGTCCGGATCCTCAGGGCCTCCGTCAGGGAGAGGGAGTCCGGATTCACCACCACGGAGATGTAGCTTTCGGCAAAGAGCTTGTGCAGGGCCCCCAGGCGGCCCGCGATGCCCGTGAGCTTCGTGTAGATTCTGTCGTCCCTCTTGTCCACGGCCCCCTGCACGACCGATGCGTCCGGGTTTATCGAGAGGATCGCCTGCCGCTTCTTGAGGATGGTCTCCCGCATCCTGCTGAGCTCCCTCACCCACATCTGCGTGATCGACGGCATGGCGAGGAAGCGCAGGGTGAGGGCCGTGGGGGGGGTGTCGAAGATGATGACGCCGTAGCGTCCCCCGTATTCACGTATGGCGTGTTCAATCGCCCAGAGGACCGCGTATTCCTCCGTGCCTGGGGAATATTTTAGGATGTTCACGTAGGTTTCCAGGTTGATAGCGTTCTGGTAGAGGTAGTTGGCCCTGATTTCGTCCCTGCTCTGTCTGAGGTATTCGGCCACCCAGAAGGCCAGGTCGACCTCTATGCCGTCAAGGTTGTCCCCCAGGGGGCGGAGGGTGTTGGCGAGCTTGAGGCCGAACACGTCGCCCAGGTTGTGGGCCGGGTCGAGGGAGATGATGAGGACCCGTTCCCCCTCCCGGCTCAGTTGAAAGGCCGTTGCGGCGGAGACCGTGGTCTTTCCGACCCCGCCCTTGCCCAGGAAAAAAGCGGTCCGGCTCATGGTTCAGTCCACATGGAGCATGTCCATGATCGAGCAGACCGCGTCCTGGGCAAAGTCCGCCCTGGACACCATGAGGCCGAGCTCCCGTTCCATATACGGGAGGAGCTCGATCGCCATGGCCGCGGGCGGGGAGGGAAGGCCCATCATGCTGCCGAAGAGGAGGAGGGCGAAGAGATTCTCCAGCTCGTTCACCTCGAAGATCAGCATGTCCGTGGCCTTGAGGCGCTGCACCTGATTGGCGTAGAAGAAAAACCCCTTGAGGGCGCTAAGAATTTTCTTCACCGGCTATGCCCCAAAAAAGGGGCTCCCGTCCGGGAGCCCCCGTATACTAGGCCCGCGCAGGGGCGGCCCTGCGGACATTGAAGTTCCTGATGAACCCGGCCATGGAGATGAAGTTGAGAATCAGCATGACGATGTTGATGAACCCGACCACAACCCCGGTGATGATGCTCCGCACATTGTCCGGGTTGGCGAACATGCCGGGAATCACCACCGCGGTGTACCAGATGACCCCCGCCGTAACGGTGATCCACAGGAGAATCGCCGGAACCAGAATCAGGTTGACGTATTTCTCGTTCAGCTTCTGCTTGACCCACAGGGCCACCGTGAGCATGACGATGGACGCGATGAGCTGATTCGCCCCGGAGAAGGCCGGCCAGAGGACCGTGTAGTTCCCGGTGTAGGCCAGGCCGATGCCGAGGAAGCCCACGATGATGGAGGCCGCCCACTTGTCCGAGAGGAATTTGAACGCCCCTGGATTTTTGTCCTTGAGGGGGAGGGCCAGTTCCGCCACGATGTACCTGCCCAGGCGGTTGGTCGTGTCCAGGGAGGTCATGGCGAAGGAGGACACCCAGATCGCCGCGAAGAGGGTCATAAATTTGACCGAGATGAAGGGAATGGCCGCGTTCACCATGACGCCGAAGCTGTTGGTGAACCGGGGAATCGCTCCGGCCTTGAGGAGGCCCTCCTGGCTGCCGAAGGCGACGGACCCGAAGGCCGCCATGGCGATGACGCCGATGGTCGCCAAAAATCCCTCGGTGAGCATTGCGCCGTAGCCGATGAAGAGGGCGTCTTTTTCGTCCCTAAGCTGCTTGGAGCTGGTGCCCGACGCCACCAGGGAGTGGAACCCGGACAGGGCCCCGCAGGCTATGACCAGGGGGATCGCGGGCCAGAAGGGCGCCGCCACCGAGCCGATTGCGCCCTTTGCGGCGAATGTTGTTGCCGCGGGCAGGGTGAAGCCCCGGAAGGAGATGATCGCCGCAACGCCGCCGATGAGGATGCCGAAGTAGAGCAGGAAGGAGTTCAGGTAGTCCCTGGGCTGGAGCAGGATGTTGACCGGCATGGTGGACGCCAGGACGATGTACACGAAAATCACCAGGAACCACACGGTCTTGCCGGTTTTGATTCCGAATTTTGCGCCCAGGGCAAAGGCCCCGATGAGCATGGCGATTCCCACGAGGGTGGAGAGGCCCACGCCGAGTTTGGTGTGGTACATGAGTCCCCCCAGGATGATGGCCGCCAGGCAGAACAGGAAGAAGGTCGACGCCACTTCCCCGTTCCCCGCGGCAAACTGCCCGGCGACGATGTCCCCGAAGGCCGCCACAACCAGGACGCACAGGAAGAGGATGAACCAGCCGAAGGATTTTCCGGCCTTGGAGCCTACCACGTCCTGGGCCACATACTGCACCGACCGGCCGTCATACCGGACCGACGCCACCAGGGAAAGGTAGTCGTGGATTGCGCCCACGAAGATATTGCCGAACCAGACCCAGAGGAGTCCCGGCAGCCACCCCCAGACAATCGCCATCGCGGGGCCGGTGATCGGACCCGCGCCGGCGATGGACGCGAAGTGGTGGCCGAACAAAACGTATTTGCTGGTCGGCACAAAGTCGATTCCGTCGTTGAGCCGCTTTGACGGCGCGTCGGGTGCTTCATGGGAGCGCACAAGCTTTGTCTGAAGTTGTTTTCCGTAAACAAAATAGAAAATCAGATAAAGAGCCAGCGCTATTAAAGCGACAACAGTGGTATTCATTTTTAGTTCCTCCTTAAAAATGAAATTTTACTTCACTATTTTAAGCGGTGTTTAAGAAATTGTCAATTGCCGAAATGAAGAAAGTATCAGGACGTGATTCGGCGCGCGCCCTTGAGCTTTCCCGCGGTTTGTGGTAATCTTATTTAATGAAGGTAGCGATATTCTTTGGTTCGGCTTCGGACAGGGATGTGATGAGCCCGGCGGCGGAGGTGCTCCGGGAATTCGGGGTGGAATTCCGCGCCCGGGTTGTGTCCGCCCACAGGGCCCCCGCCCTGCTGGCGGAGGAAGTCGCCCTGGCGGAGGCCGCCGGCGCGGAGGTGATTATTGCCGGGGCGGGTCTTGCGGCCCATCTTCCGGGAGTCATCGCTTCGCTTACGGCCCTGCCGGTCATCGGGGTGCCCCTGGAGGGGAAACCCGCGGGTCTGGGGGGCATGGACGCCCTCTTTTCCATCGTGCAGATGCCCAGGCAGATACCGGTGGCAGCGGTGGGCATCAACAACGCGGCCAACGCGGCCTACCTGGCCGTAGAGATTCTCGCCCTTTCGGACAATCACCTAAAAGAAAAACTGCGGTTTTTCCGCGCGCGCCTGGGGGCGGACGCACAAGAAAACCGGGAGGTAACCCTATGAGCGCTGTGGTTCAAAAAAAAGAACAGCTTTACGAGGGCAAGGCAAAGAAGGTCTTCGCCACCACGGACCCGAACCTGGTCATCATCGACTACAAGGATTCCGCCACGGCCTTTAACGGCCGGAAGAAGGGCGAAATCGATTCAAAGGGGGCCCTGAACAACGCCATAGCGTCGCAGCTCTTTGAGCTGCTTGCTGCAAAAGGGATTCCGTCACACTTTGTGCAAAAACTAAGCGACCGGGAGATGCTCTGCAAGCGGGTCAAAATCCTCCCCCTGGAGGTGATCACCCGGAACGTGGCGGCGGGCTCCTTCAGCCAGCGCCTGGGCGTCCCCGAGGGGTCGGCCCTCAAGACCACGGTCTACGAGCTCTCCTACAAGGACGACGCCCTGGGGGACCCCTTAATCAACGACTACCACGCGGTGGCCGTCGGGGCCGCGACCTGGGACGACCTGGAGACCCTGTACGGCATGACCAAAAAAATCAACGGAATCCTCTCGGCGTTCTTTTTGGAGCGGGGGGTCCGTCTCATCGACTTTAAGCTGGAATTCGGCAAGGATTCCTCCGGGGCGATCATCCTGGCGGACGAGATTTCCCCGGACACCTGCCGTTTCTGGGACGCGGCAACCGGGGAAAAGCTCGACAAGGACCGGTTCCGCCGGGATTTGGGCAACGTAAAAGAAGCTTACGTTGAAATTTTCAACCGTATGGGTGCAAAAACATGAAAGAAAAATGCGGTGTCGCGGGAATTTACCTTAGGCCCTCGGAACACGAGGTCTTCCAGGCCGCCCGTCTGGCCTACTTCGCCCTGTATTCCCTCCAGCACCGGGGCCAGGAGAGCGCGGGTATCGCCGTGGCGGACGGGGTTCGCATCGACGCCCGCAAGGGCATGGGCCTGGTGGCGGAGGTCTTCAACGAGGAAGACCTGCGCTCCCTCACGGGGCACATCGCCTGCGCCCACGCGCTCTACTCCACCTCCGGGGCGGCAACGGCGGACCACATCCAGCCCTTCGTGATCCGCTCCAAGCTGGGGGGAATCGCCCTGGCCCACAACGGCAATCTGGTGAACTACGAGCAGCTCAAGGAGTTTCTGGAAGAAACGGGGTCGACCTTCCTGTCCCACAGCGACACCGAGGTCATCGTCAAACTGATAGCCAAGAGCTACAAAAAGGGCCTGGAGCGGGCCTTGACCGACACGATTCAGATGATTAAAGGGTCCTTCGCCCTGGTGGTGATGACGGAAAATGCCCTCATCGGCGCCAGGGACCCCAACGGTATCAGGCCCCTGTGCCTGGGGAAGCTGCACAACGGCTGGATGCTGGCCAGCGAGAGCTGCGCCGTAGACGCGGTGGGGGGGGAATTCGTCCGGGACATCAGCCCCGGGGAAATCGTCATCATCAACGACGACGGGGTCCTCTCCTTCGAGTTCGGGGAGCGCACGGCCAAGCGCACCTGCATCTTCGAGTACGTGTACTTTGCCCGGCCCGATTCCGTGCTGGACACGATTCCCGTGCAGGAGGCCCGGCTCCGCATGGGCGCGGTGCTCGCCAGGGAAAACCCCGTGGACGCGGACGTGGTGCTGGGGGTGCCGGATTCCGGCCTGGGGGCCGCCATGGGCTATTCCGCGGCCTCGGGGATCCCCTACGTGATGGGAATCGTCAAAAACAAATACATCGGCCGCACCTTCATCGCCCCCACCCAGGACACCCGCGAAAAAATGGTCTTCGTAAAACACAACGCCCTCAAGAGCGACGTCGCGGGCAAGCGGGTCATCATCATCGACGACTCCATCGTCCGGGGCACCACCTGCAAGCGCCTGGTCCAGGTGCTGCGGAACGCCGGGGCCCGGGAGGTGCACTTCCGCATATCAAGCCCGCCGGTCCGGTTCCCCTGCTACTTCGGGATCGACACGCCCTGCCGGGCGGAGCTCATCTCGTCGGCCCACACGGAGGCGGAAGTCCGGGACGAAATCGGGGCGGATTCCCTGGCCTTCATCAGCATCGACGGCATGTTCGAGGCCCTCAGGTCCATCAGTCCCAAAACCTACGGCTACTGCAAGGGCTGTTTCACCGGGGAATACCCCATCCCGTTTCCGGGGGAGCTGAACGGCAGGCGGCTGTGAGGCGTTGGGGGCGGCGGCGGGGGGCTTTGCGCCGGTTCCGGGAGTGTGATATACTGACGCTATGAAACAGTTGCGCGTATACATTGAGAATTCCGTTATCGGGGGCTACTTTGACGAGGAGTTTGCCGAGCCTACCCGCACGCTCTTTGAGGCGTTCAAAAACGGGCGGTACAGGGCGGTCATTTC
>JAISTZ010000168.1 GCA_031272345.1 Spirochaetaceae bacterium
GCCGGGGTGGCCATCCCCATCTTCCAGGGGGCCGAGTTTGAGACCGCCCCCTACGACCTCGCCCGGACACCCCTCTGGCTGGACGCCGCGGTGGACCGGATGAAGCAGGTGTTCCTCCTCGACCTGGAGGCCGCGGTGCTTGAGGAACAGCGGCAGGCCCTGGATCACGAGCTGCGGATAACGACCCAGCGGGTGAATCTCTTTGAAAAGGTCAAGATCCCCGAAACCAAAGGGAACATCAAGAAGATACAGGTCTACCTGGGGGATCAGCAGACCTCCGCGGTGGTACGCGGCAAAATCGCCAAACAGGCGCTGGTGAGGGCAGTATCATGATTGTAAAGATGAAGAAAGTATCCCTCATAGTGATGGACAAGGAGCGGGAAGAGGCGCTCAGGAAGCTCCGGGAGGCCGGGGTCGTCCACCTGGAACGGAAAAACGCGGCTTCAGACACGCCGACGAAGCTCATGGAACAGAAGGGACGGACGGACGCCGCCCTGGGGAGCCAGGTGCGCCTGGGGAACGTCCGCTTCACCGTAATCGGCATCCTGGACAAGAAGGGGGCCGACGCCATGGGGAACGACCAGGACGACATGATCCTCGTGCCCCTGGACACCTACCTCACCCGGCTCAGCAACAGCCGGAACATCAGCAACATCATGATGAGCGTGGTGAGCCAGGACTACATGGAGGCCGCCCAGAAGGAGGCGGAGCTGATTCTCAAGGAAGCTCACGGCCTGGACGCCTCGGACACGGCGGACTTCGAGATAATGAACAGCGCCGAGATGATCGAGATGGCCTCGGAGACCTCCCGCACCCTCACTACGCTGCTGGCGGCGATCGCCGGGGTGTCCCTCCTGGTGGGGGGCATCGGCATCATGAACATCATGCTCGTGTCCGTCACGGAGCGCACCAGGGAAATCGGCATCCGCATGTCCGTGGGGGCCCGGAAGCGGGACATCCTCTTCCAGTTCCTCTCGGAGTCAATCATCCTGAGCCTCCTGGGGGGGGTGATCGGAATCGGCCTGGCCTTCGCCGTGTGCCGCATCCTTGGGGTGATGGGAATCCCCACGGCAATCAACCCGCTGATCGTGGCCGCGGCGGCCCTGTTCGCGGCCCTGGTGGGGGTGTTCTTCGGGTTCTATCCGGCAAGAAAAGCCGCTGGGCTCTATCCCATAGACGCCCTGCGATATGAATAGGAGGGAAAGATGAAGAGGTTTTTGCTTTTAACAGTGATATGCGCGGCGGCGGCGCTGTGTTCCGCCCAGGAGAAGCTCACCCTGGAGAAGGCGAGGGACCTGGGGGTGGCGGCGTCACGGGAACTGGCGGCATACCGGCTCAAAGATGCGGACAACGTCCTCACCGAGAAGACCCAGTTCTACACCATGCTGCCCTCCCCATCCCTGGGCGCGTCCGCTTCGATGACGGTGTTCGGGGAGAACGTCAAGGTGACGGACACCCTCTCGGCGGGACTCAGCGCCGGGGTCTCCCAGACGGTCTACGACGGGGGGAAGTACGCTGTCCAGAGGGCCATCAACAGAATCACCTCAGAATCAACCCGGGCGGACGCCCTGGGGCAGTTCTACACGGTCCTGGGCAGCGTGGATGCGGCCTACTACGACGTGCTCAAGGCCCGGGCGAGCCTGGACGCGGCGGAGACCAGCCTGGAATCCGCTGCCCTGGCCCTGTCCATCGCGGAGATACGCCGTGAAAGCGGCATCATCAACCAGGGGGACTACCTCAAGGCCCTGGCGGACAAGGAGAGCGGGGAAACGGGCCGGATCCAGGCCCGGCGCGCCCTCACCCTGGCGGAGACGAAGCTCTGTTCCGTCACGGCGCTTCCGTCCCCGCCGGAGATAGAGGAAGTGGACTTTACGGGCTACGAGGAGCTGATTCAAACCCTGGCGGCCCTGGACACGTCCGGGCTGGATTCCCTCTACGGCAAGCTATGGCAGGCCGCTTCGGGAAAGAATCCCGCCTTCCTCAAGGCCGGCCTCAATTCCCAACAGGCTGCGCAGAATGTCACCCTGGCAAAGAAGGAGTACGCGCCTACCCTGAGCGCGTCCTTTTCCACGGGGCTTTCCTGGTCCTCCCCGGATGGTTTCAGCCTTTCCAGCGGCAGGGTGTCCCTGAGCGGTAAAATCCCCCTGGATTACTGGGTCACCGCGGCGAATGTGCAGAAAAAGAAGAACGCCCAGGGGGAGGCGGCCCTGTCGTACCGGAGCGCGGAAGAGACCCTCGCCGTGGATGTGCAGACCGCCCTGCTCGACGCGGCCTACCAGGCGGCGGCGGCCCTGTCGGCCAGGCGGGCCTGGGAGTACAACAACCGCCACTATGAGCAAACCCTGGAGCTCTACCGCCTGGGGCAGAATTCCGTGAAGGAACTCTCCGACGCGGCGGTGTCCTACAATTCGAGCGCCACCTCCCTGATCAACGCCCGGTACGGGTTCCTGCAAACCCTGTCCACCATACGGGGGCTTTGCTGCTTCGAGGGTGACGGGGAATTCATTGCCCTGGTTTTGGGAGGGGACTGATGAACCTGCGAGGAAAAACTGTCCCTGGGTTTTTCGGGATGCCCTTAACAAATATGAAGAAAAAAGTTATTGTAAAGGCCATGAAAACCCCTGTGCCCCCCCGCCGTCTTCTTCTATTGATAATGACCGCGCTCCTCTGCGCCGCGGCTCCGGGGGCGGAAGATTTTTCCCTGGAACAGGCCCTGGAGCTTGCCCTGGGGAACAATGCGGACCTGGCCGCAAAAAAGGTCGCCCTGGAGCAGGCCCGGCGGGAAGCGGCCTTTTCCTGGAACGCCCTTTGGCCGAATCTCAGCCTTACCGGGGGAATCAGCAACACCCATCCCATCGACCCGGCCGGGGACGGGACCACCTCATGGAGCGCGGGAATCGGAACCGCTTCAACGGACCCGATCACGTTTTCCTTCGCCGCGTCCGACATCTGGTCCGCTTCGGTCGGGGTGAATGTAAAGCCCATAGCGGCGGTTCCGGTGCAGATGCGCCTGGCGGCGGTGAAGCTCCTTTCCGAGGGGGAAACCTACCTGGAAGCCGAGCGGGCCCTCATAACCGAGGTGTCCACGGGTTTTTTCAAGCTCCTCGCGGACAGGGAGAACATCGAAATCCTCCGGGCCGCCCTGGCCCTGTCGAAGCGGCAATATGAAGAAACCATGCAGAAATACAACCGGGGCCTGGCGAGCGAGCTTGATCTTCTGAACGCCGAGTACGATTACCAGACAGCGGGTCCGGAATTGGACGACGCGGTCAAGGCCTACGATGCGTCCCTGGCGTCCTTCCTGCTCGTCCTGGGGCTCGAGGGTGACGCGGACAGGACCCCCGCCGGGGACATCGTCACCCGCCTGGTAAAGCTGCCCCCCCGGGCCGAACTGGCGGCCCTCTACACGGGGAACCGCGGGGACGTAAAGCGGGCCGATCTGGCTGTCCGGTCGTCGGAGCTGGGCGCCCTTTCGGCGAAGCTCCAGGCCAAGGCCCCCACCATCGGCCTGTCGGAGTCCTTCGCCCTGTCCCCGGGCCCGGCGGCCACAGGGGCTGCGGCCGGGGCGGACCCCGTCTCCAAGGGGGTGTTCTCCCTGTCCGTGTCCATCCCCGTCACCCCCTGGCTTCCCTTTTCGTCCCCGGCCCTGTCCCTCAAAGCCGCAGACGAAACCACCGCCCTGGCGGAGCGCTCCCTGGAAACCACGAGGAAGCAGGCCGCCCTGGACATTCAGAAAAAAGCCGACGCCCTGGGGCAGGCCGCCGGGAAGATACACAGCGCCAGGATGAACCACACCATAGCCGCCAGGGCCCACGAGCTCTCCCAACAGGGGTACGAAGCGGGCCTGGTGAGCCAGACCGACCTGCTTTCCGCCAGGCAGCGCATGGTCAGCGCCAGGCAGGCGGTCCTTCAGGCGGAAATCGCCTACATCAGCGCGGTCTATGACCTCGCGGGCGCCCTGGGTCTCAGGGTGGAACAAATCTACGACTTATATGGAGAGGCCTGATGGCAAACACTAGGGCAGACATTGCGGCAAAGATCATCGTCATAGCGCTGATAGCGCTTTTTCTGGGGCTCACGGCCTTCAACATGTTCACCGGGAAATCCGCTGCAAGCGCGGGTTCTCCCCCCCAGGGTGGGCCGCCGGGTCAGTCTCCGCCTCCGGGGGGGGGGGGCGCTTCCGGGGGCGGCCAGCCGCAGAGGGGCCAGGCAAGCGGCCAGGCCGGTGCCCCCAGGGGAAGCTCCGCGATCACCGTGTCGGTCAGGCGGATGGAGCGGGGAACGATCCGGCAGATAGTGCGCCTGAACGGTGACGTCACCAGCCGCACGGAAGTAGCTATTTTCCCGGATACCTCGGGCAAGATCTCCCGGCTCCTCAAGGGGGTGGGGGACACGGTCGCCAGGGGGGAGACCATCGGCTACGTGGACCCCTCCCGGGCCGGGTCGGCCTTTGTGGAAAATCCCGTCGTCGCCGCGGTGAGCGGCACCATCATCACCCTGCCCGTGTCCCAGGGGGAAACCGTGGGCACGTCCACCCGGATAGCCACCATCGGGTCCCTGGGGAACCTTAAAATCACGATATACGTGGCTGAAAAATACAGCGCCTACCTCAGCCGGGGGCTTCAGGCGGTGGTCACCTTTCCCGCGGCCCCGGAGGAGCAGTTCACCGCCAGGGTGACGGCGGTGAGTCCCGTGGTGAACAGCGCGAACCGCACGATCGAGACCGACCTGGTGCTGGAAAAGAACGACCCCCGGATTAAGCCCGGCATGTTCGCCAACGTGGACCTGGTGATCCGGGAGAAGAAGGACACCTTCGTGCTCCCCAAGGGGGCGGTCAAGAATTACAACGACGAGCAGGTGGTCTACCTGGTGGACGGGGACTCCTCGGCCCGGCGGGTAAAGGTCACCACGGGGCTGTCGAACGACTCGGAGGTGGAGATTCTCAGCGGCCTCTCCGAAGGGGACCGGGTGATCACCGCCGGGGCCGTAACCGACGGGTCGGCCGTGCGCATCGCGGCGGGGGCTTTTGAATGACCGTATCAGAACTTTCCGTAAAAAACCCGTCACCATCACCATGGTCTACGTGGCGGTCATCGTGATCGCGGTGGTGTTCCTGCCCCGGCTGGGAATCGCCCTGAACCCGGACGTCACGATCCCCTACATCTCCGTGAACACCCAGTATACCAACGTGGGGCCCGAGGAAATCGACAACACGGTCACCAAGGTGCTCCTGAACCAGCTCCAGCGGGTCTCCGATCTGGACAGCGTCACCTCCATTTCCATGGCGGGCCGCAGCTTTATCCGCCTGGGCTTCGGGTACGACAAGGACCTGGACGAGGCGGTGAACGACATCAACACGGCCATCACCCGGGCCCTCAATTCCCTGCCCGACGACTGCGGATCCCCGTCGATTATGAAGTTCGACATGAACAGCCGCCCGATCATGCGCCTGGCCGTAATCGGGGACATGAACCTGGACGACCTGCGGGACCTGGCCGAAGACACGGTTGCCCCGCGGCTTGAGCGGGTGGCCGGGGTGGCCTCCGCGGACGTGAACGGCGGCGCGGTGCTGCAAGTGCGGGTCGACGTGAGCAACAACCGGCTGGAGGCCTACGGCCTCACCCTTCCGGCAATCACGAGCGCCCTCGAGGCCCGGAACGTGCAGATCTCCAACGGCACCATAACCCAGGACACGGTGGACTACGAGATAATCACCGACGAGTATTTCAAGTCCCTGGACGACATCAGGAACACGGTGCTCAAGACCGCCGGGGGCGCGTCGATCCGCCTGGACGACATCGCCGAGGTCTACGAGAAGAGTGAGATGACCCGGGGCCGGGTCTACATCAACGGAGTGCCCGGAGTCTACATCAGCGTGTCCAACGAGTCCGGCACGAACCCCTCGGCCATATCCAAGGGGGTGAACGCGATCCTGGAGGAAATCGACGAGAGCCTCCCCAGGGGAGTCACCGTGTCGGTCCTGAGCGACGACACCTCCATGATCGACGCCACCATGCGGGAGGTCTACTCCTCCGGGATTCAGGGGGCCCTCCTGGCGATGCTCATCATCTTCATCTTCCTGCGGAACATCAAGAGCTCCATCATAATCGGCATGTCCATACCGATTTCCGTGCTGATCACGCTGATGGTGATGTCCATCCTGGACCTCACGGTGAACATGATGACCATGGCCGGGCTGATTCTGGCGATGGGCATGACCGTGGACTCCTCCATCGTGATTCTGGAGAACATCAACAAGCGGCGGGCCTGGGGGGAACAGAGCGCGGTGGCGGCGATTCTCGGAAGCCGGAACATGCTCCTGGCGATCATGGCTTCGACCCTCACGACGATTTGCGTGTTCCTGCCCATCATGATTTACCGGGCCCAGCTCGAAATGTTCGGCCAGCTCTTCCAGGAATTCATCATCACCGTGGTCACGAGCCTCATCGTGTCCCTGGTTGTGGCGGTCACCCTGGTGCCGGCCCTGGCGGGGAGCATCCTCCGGCTGGAGACGCGCACCCAGAGGCCCCTCAAAAACCGCTTCCTCAAGGGGATTGACGACAGTTTTGCCAGGGCCTTCGTCAACCTGGAAAACGGCTACGCCAGGGCCTTGCAGCTCTGCCTCCGCAACCGGCTCCTCATCCTGGCCCTGGTGTCCGCCATGACCGTGTTCTGCCTGCACCAGTTCACCCGCATGGGCATGAACCTGAGCCCCCAGGGCCGGGCGGACGACCAGATCAACGTCACCATCACCCTGCCCATCGGCACGAACACCGACGAGGTGCGCCGCTATCTCTTCGATTTCCAGGAAATCATCCAAAAGGAGATTCCCAGGGAGGCCTACAAGACCATCGTGCTCAACACGGGCACCAGCAATTCCGGCACGATTCAGATAAACCTGCCCAAGCTGTCGGCCCAGAAACTCAAGGCCGCGGAAATCCAGAGCCGCCTCCTGCCCTACGTGAACCAATGGAGCGACGTGCGCATCTCTTTCAGCATGGGCAGGGGCTTCGGGGGCTCCTCCAGCGCCATAGACGTGGAGCTGATCTCCGACGATGTGGAGAGCGCCACCAGGGTGGCGAACGACATAGTGGCCCTCTTCAAGACCATGCCCTTCCTCGCGGACCCCGCCACGGACCTGGACAACGGCTCCCCCAGGTACGAAATCACCATCGACACCGACGAGGCGGCCCTCGCGGGGGTGAGCGTGAGCACGATTTCGTCGATCCTCCGCACGGCCATCACGGGCACAACCGCCACGGTCTTCCACACCGGCGGGGACGACGTGGACGTCATCGTCGCCTTGAATGAGGACACCCTCACGGACCCGGCGGTTCTGGGGGCGATTCCCGTGCAGACCAACAACGGGCTCATGTCCCTGGACAACTTCATCCGGTACAAGGCCGGGGTGTCCCCCCAGCGGATTCAGCGGGAGGAGGGGGTCCGGGTGAACCACGTTACGGCAAAGATGGCGGACGACACGAAGCTCGCGGTCACCGAGGCCCAGGCCCTGGTGGAGGAGGCCGTCGCCGCAAATATCGTGCTCCCGGAAACCGTAAAGATCGACTACGCCGGGGAGGCCCAGGACGTGGGCCGCTTCGGGGGCATCCTGGGGTTCGTGATTCTCCTGGCTATCTTCCTGGTCTTCGCGGTCATGGCGGCCCAGTTCGAGTCCCTGGTGGACCCCTTCATCATCTTCGCGTCGATCCCCCTGCTGGCGATCGGCGTGTTCGGGGTTTACAGGCTCACGGGGCAAACCCTGAACCTCTTCTCCCTTGTGGGGGTGGTGTCCCTGGTGGGCATCGTCGTGAACAACGGGATCGTCCTGGTGGACTTCACGAACCAGCTCGTCTCCCAGAAGATGCCCGTGCTCGAAGCCTGCGCCGAGGCCGGGCGGAACCGCTTGCAGCCCATCCTGATGACCACCTTGACCACGGTGCTCGGCCTGGTGCCCATCGCGTTCTTCCCCGGGGAGGGGGCCGCCATGATGCAGCCGATATGCCTCACCATCGTGGGGGGGCTCATTTCCGGCTCCTTTATGACCCTCTTCGTGTCCCCGGTGCTCTATTCCCTCTTCAACAAGCGGCGGGAGAAGCGCTTCAACGACCCGGATTCCCTCATGAACCAGATAGAGACCGTGGACAGGATTCTCCGCAGCGGCGAGAACATCGACATCATCCAGAAGAAGGATTGAACACACAGGGAAAACGCCGAAAAACTCGCGCAGCATTTTCGCTTGACACAATCTTTTTTTTGTGCTAGACTTATCTGGTTTGACGGCTTTGCCGATAGAGGGGGGGAAGGATTGGTGTGATGGATGACCGGAACGGCAAGAAAATTATCTCCCCCACACACAGCGGCCTGACTAGCCGGGGGCTTTTCTTCCTCATAGCCCTTTCCCTGTTCATCGCGGGCCTCGTTGCCGGGTGTGATCTCTACACCATGCGGGATTACCTGTATGACCGCTCCCTTATCCCAGTAGCGGACATCACGGGCATACCCTCCGGGGCGGCCGTAGACATCCCCCTCACACTGGCCCCGGTAATCGTGCCGGGGGACGCCACGAACCGGGCGGTTTCGTGGGCCGTCTCCGACGCCGGAGACACCGGGGCGGTTATTTCCGGGGGCGTTTTTACGGCCGCGGCTTCGGGCACGGCGGTCATCACCGCGCGGGTCCGGATGGCCTTGGGAAGGGGCAGGACTTTGTCAAAAGTTTCCCGATTGATGTGACGGCAACCTTCATCCCGGTGGAGGACATCGAAGCCGACTTTGAGGCCACCGCCCTGTCGGGGGTCCCCCTCGCCCTTACCGCCGCGGTTAAGCCGGACTATGCCACGAACAGGGCGGTCGGGTGGAGCATCGTTTCAAGCGGGACCACAAACGCCTCCCTCGCCGGGAATGTGCTCACCGCCTCCGATGGGGGAACCGTCACGGTCCGGGGGACGATCATCAACGGCGTAAGCCAGGACCCGCAGGTGCATTTTGT
>JAISTZ010000021.1 GCA_031272345.1 Spirochaetaceae bacterium
GCCCAGTGGACAGCCGCGGGCAGCGTGGAGGAGCTCGGCGGACTTTTCACCGCGGCGGCGGCCCCTTCGTTCAAGTATTTTGTGGTCGTGAACAACGCATCCTCCGGGCCCTTCGGCTATGAGGATCTGAAACGGATGACCCAGGACGGGCGCCTGTCAAAGAGCACCCTCGTATGGAAGGAAGGGATGGCCCAGTGGACCGCCGCCGGGAGCGTTGACGAGCTCGCCGCGATGTTCCAGTAGGGGCGCGATGAAAAATTATTTTCCCGAAGTGTTGACAGGACGGTTTCTTTCCTGCTACACTGTCCGCCGTGCCAACTTAGCTCAGCCGGTCCAGAGCACGTGATTTGTAATCTCGGGGTCCAGGGTTCGAATCCCTGAGTTGGCTGGGCGCATAATAAGGGGATTCGAAGGGTTCCGCCCGGCGGAAGGCGAATCCCTGAGTTGGCTGGGCGCATAATAAGGGGGAGATTCCCGAGCGGTCAAAGGGGGCAGACTGTAAATCTGTTGGCTCCGCCTTCCAAGGTTCGAATCCTTGTCTCCCCAAACAAGACGCCTTCCGCAAGGAAGGCTCTTTTTTTTCTGGGAATTTTCGGGAAAAAGTGCTAGACTGGGCCCATGTCCCGTTTTGCGGCGGTGTGGGCCTTCGCTTTTCTTCTCGTCCGGGTTTGCGCCGGGACTCCGGAGTCAACCCCCAGGGACGCGGCCCTCGTCCACGGGGAGCTGATTCCGGAGACGGTCTACGTGGGGGATACGGCCCGCTTCCGGTACGTGTTCCCCGCTGCAAGGGACGCGCCCGGGGCGGGGGAAATCACCCTGAACCCGGAGGACGCGGCCGCCCCGGACATGGACGTGCGGAAAGCGGCCCTCACCAGGGACGGGGACGCCTTCATCCTGGACGTCACCTTTGTGCCCTGGAGACCCGGGGAGTTCGACATCCCCCCCCTTGACGTCCCCTTCACGGAGGACCGGTTTATAATCGACCCGCCGCCCTTTTTCGTGGCCTCCCTGGCGGAGACCCTTGGGGAAAAGGAGCCCCGTCCCCCGGTCCCGCCCCTCATCCTGCCCGGCACCACCTGGGTCCTCTTCGTCCTCTCGGCGGCGGTTCCGGCCGTCCTTGCCGCCTGGGTCATCCTTAGAAAAAACAGCCGGGTCCGCGCCCTTGTGGGGGCCCTCTTCCGGTCCCCTGAGGCCCGGGCGGCCCTTCGGGGACTAAAAAAACTCAAAAAACGCGCCCCCCGCATGACGGACCGGGAGTGGGCACAGGAAGCCGCCCTCCTTGCCAGGGACTACCTGGAGCGGGCCTGCCGCGGGCCCTTCAGGTCCTTCACCCCGGAGGAAGCGGCCTGCGCCCTGGGGACGGATCCCCGGGGAGGGAGCTTCGCGCCCCTGGCGGCGGAAGTCCTTGCCCGGTGCGACCTGGTGCGTTTTGCCCCGTCGCCCCTTCCGGCGGAGGAACGCCTGGCCCTGGGGGAGACCATCCGCTCCCTGGTGACGGGCATAGAACGGGAGGCCCCCCGTGCCTGAAACCCTGGCCTTTGAGTCCCCCCCGGCCCTTGTCCTGGTTCTCCTTCTTCCCGTGTTTTTTGCCCTGCGGAGGGCGAAGATTCTTTCACCCCCCGCCCTGCCCCTCACCATGGGTGACTGGGGGGGGAGCGCCTTTGTGTGGAGGAGCGGTCCTGCCGGCGCGGCGTCCCTGGGGGCGGTTCTTCTGGCGTCCCTGGGCTTTCTCTGCGCGGTGATCGCCCTTGCCGGGCCTGAGGCGCGGAGGAAGGAGAAGGTGTTCACCTCCCTGGGCACGGACATCCTCTTTGTGCTTGACACGAGCCCCTCCATGGCCGCCAGGGACATCAACGCCGGGGGGTGGGACACCCGGACCCGGTTCGAGGCGGCCAGGGCGGCCATAGGCGCGGCGGCGGAGAAGGACTACGGCCAGGCGGGAATCCTCACCTTCGCGTCCGAGGCGGCCCTTGCCTCGCCGGTCACGGTGGACCGGGAGTTCTTCTCCGCCCGGCTTGGGGAAATCACCCTGGGGGCCCTGGGGGACTCCTCCTCCATCGGGACGGGGCTTGCCCTTGCGGTGTATCACCTGGCCTCAACGGGTGGACAAAAGAAGTGCATCGTCCTCTTCACGGACGGGGAGAACAACGCCGGGTTCATCCACCCCCTCACGGCGGCGGCCCTCGCCAGGGACAAGGGAATCACCCTGTACGTGGCGGGAATCGGCGCCAGGGGCAGGGCCCCCCTGGAATACAGGGACCCCAAAACCGGAAGGACTCTCTCGGGCTTCCTGGATTCCCGGTTCGACGAGGGGGCCCTCCGGGAGCTCGCCGCCGAGGGGGGGGGCCGGTACTTCTCCGTCACCACCCTGGGGGAACTGGGGGCCGCCCTGGAAGCGGTCGCCCTCCGGGAAGGGTCCGAACAGTCCTTCTATTACCGTGTTGAAACCCGGAGCTTCCGCCGGCAGTTCATCGCCGCGGCCCTGGGCGCGGCGGCCCTCGCCTGGGTGATCAAACGCCTGGTCCTTGGGGAGGCCCTGTGATGGGATTCCCCCGGGTCGAAGCCCCCGGCTTCCTCTTCCTCCTGGTCCTCATACTTCCGGCGGCCCTCCTGGGGGTCCGAAGGCTCCGCGCCCTCTCCAGGCATTTCGCCGTGCCTCCCCGGCTCTGGGGGTCCCTTGCCCTGGGGTGCGCGTCCTTCGCCTTCCTGGTCATCGGCCTCGCCGGACCCTCCTGGGGCGTCCGCCCCGCCGTCGTCCCCAGGAGCGGGGGGGCCCTGTCCTTTGTGTTCGACATCTCCTGGAGCATGACCGCCCCGGACGGCGCGCCCGGCGCGGAGGGCCTCACCAGGCTCGACGCGGCCCGGCTCTACGCCAAAAACCTGCTCCGGCGGCTGGAAGCGGGAACCCCCGTGTCCGTGGTCATCGCCAAGGGCGACGGAGTCCTCTCGGTGCCCCTCACGGCGGACACGGCCCAGGCGGAATCCTTCCTGGAGGCCCTCTCCCCCAGACTCCTCAGCGCGCCGGGCACCAGCCTGGGCCGGGGAATCAAAACGGCCCTGGGCGCGTTCCCCCGGGACTTCGCGTTCCGCCAGGCAATCGTCCTCTTTACCGACGGGGACGAGACCGACGGGACCCTCCGGGAGGCGGCCCTGGAAGCGGTCCGTTCAGGGGTTTCCGTGTATTTTGCGGGCTTCGGCGGGACCGATGAGGTCGATGTGCTCTCCGGTGACGGGGAGACCAGGGTTCCCACGGCCCTGCGGAAGGACAAGCTCCTCGCCCTTGCACAGGAGGCTACCCAGGGGGCGGAGTTAAAGGGCTATCCGGGGCTTCCCTTTGGGGAATCCCGTTTTTTTGAAGCCGCCGAGCGCGGTTCGGCCCTCCGCCTCCTCGAGGCCCTCAGGGCGGATTCCGATGCCGCCGGGGCGGTGGAACTGCGGCGGGTGAGCCGGCACAAGCTGTTTTTGGCCCTTGCCCTGGGCTGTTTTGCGGGGGGGATTCTTTTTAAACAGGGGAAACCGGCGGGAATTTCATAAAACAACGCGCATATCCCTTGACAAACCCTATGTTTTGTGATAAGTTAATAGCTTAGGGTGGGTTCAGGTTCAAAATGTAACGCGGAGGAGTAGAGTATGAAGAACAAACTCATCGTTTTGGGTATTTTCATTATTTTTGCCCTGGCGCTGATCGGGGGCTGCACGGACCCTATCACCCCCTCGGACAAGCCGGACGCGGGGGCGTCTGATTATCCGGAGCTTACCGGCGCGTCTTTTGAAGGTGATGCCGCAGCATTTTCCATCGTGAACGGCCGCATTTCCGAAAGCACACCGGCGAGCCCACTAAAGGTTGGGACCGGCAAAACCGTCACAATCTCGGGGAATCTGTGGATCGACGGCGGCGGCCTGGAGTTCGAGTCAGGTTCAACCCTCATCGTCACATCGACGGGCTCAATCACCATAGAAAACGGCGGCTCCCTCAAACTCACGAGCATCAACATAAAAAACAGCCGCCTGGACGGTGTCATCACCGTAAGGCGGACCGGCACGTATGAGGAAGCTCTGTCGGGTTGGTCCATAGGCGCCCTGTGGCACACCACCTGGCCCGATGAGTATCCAGCTTTCAACGAGGAGAATGACGATGTGGACATGTACGTGGGGGACGCCAAAGGCAAGATCGTCTTCGAGGCCGGAAGTACCGGAATGAGGAACAATCAACCCCTTTTAAAGCCGGGGAAAGAACAGGCGGACGCCTCGATGTTTAAGCTCGACGGCAGCGCCGCCCTCACCATGAAGGCCCGGGGCTACGAAATCACCGGGGGCACGGCGACCCTGTACGCTGACTACGGGGTCAGCTTCGCCGACACCCTCACCCTCGGGCAGTACGCAACCCTCCGCCTCGGCAACGGGAGCAGTGCCACGCCCACCCTCGCGTTCAAGGGCCCCGGCTACATCTGCCCCTCAAATGTGAGCGCCTATGCTGACAAGGATCAGGATGAAACGCCGGACTACATGGTCCCGCAAAACGAGTCCTCGGCCAGGTTGATCATCGAGAAGCACGGCAAGCTGGAACTGATGGCCGGCGCATCCATCGCGGTTGAAGAAGGCGCCGCCATTACCGGGGGGGG
>JAISTZ010000143.1 GCA_031272345.1 Spirochaetaceae bacterium
GACCTGTTCGGCAAGATCCCCGTCAAATACGAGAAGGTCTCCTGGGAGAACTACGACTTTATCGTCCAGGACATGGAGGGGCACAAGGTGAACTTCATCAAGATAGTCTTCACCGGGAACAAGGAAGCCGGGGCGTGACCAAGCGAATCCCCTGGCTCTGCCTGGCGGCCGTCCTGGCCCTGCCGGTTTTTCCCCAAACCGCATCCGATTTTTACGCCCGGGGGACCAGGGAACTGGACAGGGGGGACTGGTACGCCGCCTCGGAATCCTTCCACGAGGCCGTGCGCCTGAATCCCGTGTACGGGGACGCCTGGTTCGGCCTGGCCCAATCGGCCTACGAGCTGGGGGAATACGACCTGTCCGTCTCCTGCCTGGATGAGGCGGAAAAATACGGGCGGAACAAGACGGCGGTTCACAACCTGCGGGGGTTCGCCCTCATCGCCCTGGGGAAGCTGCCCGAGGCGGAAGCCGTCTTCAAGGGCGTCCTCGCCGCCTACCCGAATGACATCACCTCCAGGTTCGGCCTGGGGGAGCTCAACATCTTCTACGGGCGGCTCACCGGGGCGGAGTCCCTCTTCCAGGACGCCCTCAAGCGGGACACGGCGAACCGCCGGGCCCTCCTCTCCCTGGCCCTCATCGCAAGCGAGCTGGGCAAGAACGCCGCCGCGGACCAGTACATCAGCCAGGCCCTGCGCTTCCATTCCGGGGACGGGGAGGTGCACTATTTCGCCGCCTACCTGGCCGCCAGGGGGGGGAATCTTCCCGAGGCGGAGCGGTACGCCCGGATCGCCCTCCAGTTCCGTCCCAACCACGACAAATCCTACGAGCTCCTCGGGGGGATTCTTTTTAAAGAGGGGAAGTACCAGGAGGCCCTGGACATCTGTGATTTCATGCTGGGACGGAACCGCATGTCCAAGGCCGCCTGGTATTCCAGGGCCCTCTCCCTGCAAAACCTGGGGCGGGTGGAGGAAGCTGTCCAGGCCTTCGACACCCTCCTTGCCATCGACGGGACCGACGAAATCGCCCGGAGCGCCCTGGAGATTCTCGTGTCGGACTCAATTACAATCGAAGACCCCAGGCGCGCCGGATGGGCCCGGTACCACATCGCCAAGGCGGAGGAAGCCCAGAGGGCCTATCTCTCCGCCGCGGCCCACTACGAGTTCCGGCGGGCCCTCCGCATGGACCCCCAAAACCCCAGGGCCCGGTCCCAATACGCCAAGCTGCTCCTGGACGAGGGCTATCCGGCGAACTTCCTCTCCCACATCGAATTCGCCGCCCGGTTCGGGCAGCTTTCAACCGGGGAGAAGGACTCCGTCGAGGCCTACCGCTCGATTCTAAGCGACACCCTGGGCGCCCAGTGGAAGGTTGACCCCTTCTACCTGGACAAGGAACGGTGGCGCCTGGCCATCTTCTACGCAAAGGACGACATGCAGCTCCTCCACGAGGAGGCCGCCCAGATCACCGCAAAGACAGCGGCGGCGTATTTTGCCGGTGTCCCCGCGGTCAGGGTAACCGCGGCCGGGGAATTTTCGTCCTTCGCGGATTCCTTCCGGCAAGCGCGGGATTCCGGCCAGGACTATTTCGCCCTCCTTTCCTTTGAGGAGAACGAGCGGGAGCTGGCCCTGTCCGCTACAATCTATTCGGGGAAGACCGGGGCCGAAGCGGCCGGTATCAGGGTGTACCGCACGGGAAACGACCGGTTCGCCTCGGCAATCCGCGCTTTCGGCTCGGAGCTCCTCGCCCTCTTCCCCCAACGGGGAAAAATCATCGCCCGCCAGGGGAACAGGGTGCTCATGGATCTGGGCAAAATCGACGGCATCGCCCCGGAAGGGTCCTTCACGGTCATCAAGAAGGACCGTCTGCTGGCCGCGGACCGGGGGTTCGGGGTAAAATACAGCCCCGAGGACGTGCTCGGAGTCATCACGGTCACAAGGGCTGACGAGGATGTCTCCGAGGGAACCCTGGGCAAGACGGGCTTCTACGACCGGGTCAATGTGGGGGACGAGGTGATCCCCCTCCCTCCCCCAGGGGACGCCCCCGAAGAAGCCAAGCCCGCGTCCCCCCCCAGGAGGGGCTTCCTGGGCCTGGGGAAGCGGGAGGATGCCCCCCAGGGGGACGGGGAGAAGCTCCTTCCCGCCGGCGTGAACGCCCTCAAGCCCCCGGCCCTGGCGGAGCTCATCAGGGGAATCCGGTAAGGGGTTCCCCGCAAACCTGCCCCCCGCCGGTGTCCCCATCCCGTTCAGGGGTCTGCGGAATTTCCCTGCCAAGTTCCTTTATGCGGTATAAAATGACTGTTGACATTTTTTCCCAGATAGGCTATACGTAGACTAGCTGCGGTTAGTATTAAGTTACGTCGTGGCTAGCCGCCCTGCCGCAAGGCAGGGATTTTTTTTACCTATTGGCGGCTTGAAACTCGGCTGTATCTGAAATCCATGTCTCGCCGGAGGATAACTGATGGAGTTTGGTGCTCATGGCGCTCCTGCTTTTCAAGATAGACATCGGCCGCGCGGGGTGCGACGTAGCAGTCGTCGGGAGGGGTCTCGCTCCCCTCTGCACTCCGTTTTCACGGGCACGCTTCTTATCCGGCTTCTCGACGGCTACCTTCTCCAGTATCGCCCCTTTTTGGGGGAAGGTCAAGCGGTTTCAATCCACGCAGCCGCGCCGTATGCGACAGCTCAAACAGCCGCCCCATCCGCCCCGCTTCCTCTCCCGCGGCAGAGGCCGCCTCCATCAGGTCTTCCAGCGTCGCAAACCCCGCCGCCCACTCAACAGCCTCAGCGTCAAACTCCTCAGAGTAGCCCTGGTACAGCGCGTTTTGCACAAATAGTTCACCGGCCCTTGACATTGTTTCCGATTGCGATATACTGCTATTGAAGTCGCCCAGAACTTCCGCCTGGAGCAATTGGAGCTCCGACTGCCTGAAGTTCGTGGCGGCTTTATTTTTATCAGCAAACAGCACGCGCCCCGCGGCGATCTGTTCATGCAGCCAGCCGTCAAAATTGTCTTTGCCGTAGACGCTCCGTATGGTGTTCGCGTTCCGGCCCTTGTTGGGGGACATCGGAACAACAACTTGCCGTCCGCTCCTATCCTTCGCGTCAATAACAGCAAGTATGGAATTCGGTTCAGTTTTTGATTTTATAACGGCGAGCGGCCGGGCAAGGAGTTCTGGAAGCTCCCTGATAGTTTCCTCGCGGACATCGTGCCCGGCGACATCCGGGTCTGTTGCCTTTTTAATAACCGACGTAGGAAGCTGTATCTCGCCGTTCTTCAATCCGTGCGCCGCGTAGCCGCGGGCGCCGGAGCTTGCCCTGAGCAAAAGCCTGTTTTTGAATGTCCCTGCCTGGTAGCTCTTCAGGCCCTCCCGGTATGCTTCCGCTTCCATCCGGCGCAGCTCTTCCCCTTCCAGCGCCTCCTGCATCGCCTGAGCGCCCACGCTGTTGTACAGGAACACCTGCTCGTCCCGCGCCACGTCCTCAGTGTCCGCAAGCAGCGTAGACAGCCGCTCCGCCGCGCTCATGCCCAGGCGAAGCTCTGCGTTGCGGGCCTCCACCTCCCCGGCCACACGCTCATAGACTTTATAAGGGGTCAGGCCATCGCCTTCTTTGAGTAATTTCCGCGCCGTATCTAATGTTGCGCCCTGGGCAAACCCCTCTATGTCCTGTATCGCGTGTTGGATTTCATGAATGAGCACCGCTTCAGCATTATGCGCGTTATTGTCTACATGGATTTCCGGCTCTGTAGCCTCTACAGGCCCCCATTTCGTCTCTTTAGCGGGTTTTCCCGGACGGTAAAAACCATCGGCGCCCTTTTCCAGAGGTTCTACGAAAAGTTTCATGTTCCTGAGTTGCGGATAGGCCTTGTAGAGTTCCTCGTTGTGGTAATACTCGCCCAGGGTCATTTTTCCGTTGAAACCGCGTTTTATTTCTCCATCCGGTATCTCATACCGCCACTTGCGATCCGCGCCCCGCTCCCAGCCCGTAGCCAGCCGCACCGCCCTCGCATCCTTCCCCGCCTCCTCCATCTGCCGGGCCACAGCAAGGCTGTCCATCCGCGTACCGGCTTCCTCCGCCCGGTCCAGCGCCTCAGCCCCCGCCTCCCCGATGCTCTGATACAGGATGCTGGGGTTCCCGCTGTACGTCCCCGCGTTGTTTGTGGCGGATTTTATCTGATTGGGGAAGAAAGCGACGAAAGACATATTGCCAAATTCGGTGTCATCGATTATTAAGCCGTCAAAACCATCACGCTGATAGTCGTCTCTTAAATCATCTCCGTTTGTTTCAAATGCCTGACCCCACAAACTATCAAATGATTCGGTTTCTGGATTTCTTATATTCAAAAATACCGGCATCACTATAGAGCTTGCCATGTTTTTCCGAAGGTCTTTTTCGTTAAACCAATGCCCTATTTTTGCCATTTCTATAGCAGGAGAATCCTCCTCGACATTGGTTCTGGTATTTTCTCCTCCGTGGCTCAAATCAAAAACAGTAAACTCTTCATTCGTTGCGTGGTACACCGGGAGCGGCACGCCGTTTTTGTCTACGATTTTTGAAACTTTTCCCTTGACTTCTTCGATAAGTTGGGCTATTCTTGTATTGAAGTCCGCAATCGGGGTTTGGGTCTCATTTTGAGGGCCAACCAACTGCCCTGCGGACTTATTTTTTTCTACATCTATAGCCTTGACGGTATAAATCCGGGAGCCGGTTTTCGGGTCTTTGAACTCGATGGCCGTTATCATCACCGGAACATACTCATCTCCGTCCCTCATTAAAGCGCCCAGCCTGTGAGTTGCTTCTACTTCTTCCCGCCCGTGGGTGTCCGGGTGGGTTACTTCAAAGGCGGCGGTCTCAAAAAGCCTGTCGATATTGGCTACTGCAAGAGCATGAAGTCTTGGATTTACTGACGCTTTGGTAGCCGTCTCATTGGTCATTTCGTCAAGCGAGTTTCCTGAAATTGTCGCTTCTATGCCCAGCCGCGTGTTTTTAAGGGGCTTTCCAATAATCCCGGCCTTGCGTATCGTTTCGGCGGCCTGTTCAACGCTCTTGGCACTGCGCGGCATTGCCGCATTTGCCGCCGTCTCCCAATCCCCGAAGTACCGCTTGAAATTCGGCGTCCGTATCCACACGAGCGCGTCAGGGTTCTCGTCCCAGAACTCCCCCTCGATGCGCTCCCCGTTGGGAGCGAGCCGCAGCGCGTCCGAGTTTGCGCTATAGGCCGCCTTCACCGCCTCGAACTGCCGCCTGGCCTCCGCGCGTTCCTCCGGAGTCGCACCTTCGATGCTCTGATACAAGATGCTGGGGTTCCCGCTGAACGTCCCCGCGTTGCCCGTGGCGGATTTTATCTGATTGGGGGAGAAAGTGACGTAGGTCGTTTGAATAGGCATCTCATTGCCTTCCAGGGTTTCGGCAGCAAGGCCGCCCTCCCGGAGATTCCGGGCAATAAAGCCGTCTTTGGAGCGGTCAAAGTCCTGCTCAATAACAGCGCCGGTTTCTCCCCATGTTTTTCCCTTGTAGTCAACTGTCTTCGGGTTTCGGATATTGAGAAAGACAGCCATAACACCGCTGTCTGACTTTTGGATTTCCACGCTCTCTATGCCGTCCGTCTCGTAGCCTAGAGATTCCAGGGTATCTACAAGGCTCTCTCTGGCATAGTCAGCATCTAAAAGGTTAAATCCTTCCGCCCATTCCAGGCTTTCATTTGGCTCGACAGAATTTTTTATGTCCTCCGCCGTATTCAAATCAATAGTGTGCGCTTCCCCGTTAAGCACAAGCCGGTAGGCATGCTCGGAGTGGAAAACCTCAGCGGTTTCCCTGCTGTCCGTAAAAAAAGCCGCTTTTCCATGAAACACGTCAAATTTTTCCGCAGACCGGGGCCCGTGGTACACCACCAGCGGCTCGCCATTTTCGTCTACGATTTTTGACACATTCTCGCGGGCCTTGCGCAAAGCCTCGGCCTGTTGTATAATGTGTGTTGCCGGGGTCGTTTCGGACGTTCCGCTCAAGGCGTTAGCATGAGGCACCCGGTTTTTCATCTTCCACAGTGACACAACCTGCTCTTTTCCTGCGCCCCTTTCGATGCTGACGGCTACGGCTGTCCCGTCTATCTGCTTCCTGAATTCAACGCGGCTGTTCCCTTTATTGTCAGGCTTTCCAGTCTCCGCGCTGTCGAACTCGTTCATCACGAAAGGAATGAGCGCGATGTCCTCCGGGCTTATATCAACCTGGCCTCTGCTCCCCTCATTTTGGCTGTGCTGGTTTTTGATGTGCCGGATGTCGCTATCGGTGATAAAAACCTGCTGCAAATCCTGGCCGGTGCGTTTTTTCAACTCGGCTTTCAACTTCTCGGACGGAGCAAAGTTGAATCGGGCGGCGGTCTTGTCTCCGTTCCATGCCCGCTGCGCCATATCAATTAGGGCCGCCGCCTCCCAATCTCCGAAATACCGTTTGAAAAACGGCGTCCGCACCTGTACCCATTGGCGTTCGGTGAGCCTGGTGTCTTTGCCGTTGGGGGCCTTCAGCCAGCCGGGGAGCGGCTCGCCGTCTTTGCCGTGGTAGCTTGAGTAGACTTCGTTGTACTGCCTTTGCGCTTCCGCGCGTTCCTCCGGCGACGCCCCCTGCAAGTCCTGAAAAAACATGTCATCCGGGATGACCCCGTTTTCCGCATATTCCGGCGTTTCCCCCTTGACTTTTTTTGCGCCGTCGCCGATACTTTCAGAGGAAGCGCGCGAGCCGCTTTCAGATACTTCCGGTACAGATAAGGAGGCGTGTATGCCAGAGTTGGAT
>JAISTZ010000153.1 GCA_031272345.1 Spirochaetaceae bacterium
ACAGGAAAGGTCAATCTCGTTTCAGGCGATGGTGAAGGACGGTGCGATACCGCTCCCCGAGTCATACCGGGACACATTCACGGCCCTCGTCTCTGTTACGCTGCGGCAGGATACGCCCCTGGAGCGCAAGAAAGATGCCGCGCCGCGCCTCAGTTTGGACACCATAGACGCGATGCTGCAAGGCTCCGTTACCGAGTCTTTAATAGGCGCTTTGTCAGGCTGCAAAGAAACAACATTAGACGAAATACGCCGTGAACGGTTAAAGAAATATGAAACTGCTGCTCTATGACACAAATGTTATCCTGGACATAACATTGCGCCGCGAACCCTATTATCAGGACGCGGCAAGAATCGCTATTTTGTCCGAAAAGGGTTTCGTGGAAGGCTATATCTCCGCATCTACCATAACCGATATATACTATGTTACTCATAAAACAATTAAAGATAAAAAAAACGCTATGGGCTTATTAAAGAATGTCTTAAAAACCGCTTCCATCGCCGCAGTTACGGAGGATGAGATTTTTCAAGCCATAGAAATTGATTGGAATGATGAAGAACCTTGTTTATTCCGAGCATTTCGCAGAGCAGCAGCATATGGCGGTTGATGCTGACTACTGTCAACCCATTTTGGCCGGCGTTTTGGGCAATTGCTATATCCAGCAAACCAAGTTTATTAATGCCGTGTCTAATGCTTTGAAATTGAATTTCACTGATTTCATCCCAATCAATCGACAATGGAATACTTTCAATCCCCGAAATACAGTCAATAAATTCACGTTCTTTTTTTGACCGGACAGAAGGCAGCAATTCCGCCAGGATGATTTTGTTAGTAACTGCGGTATTGTGGATGAGCAGGCCGGAGATAAAATCAAAAAATTTCTTTTTGTTAAAGAACTCTATCCAGACATTGCTGTCTACGAGACAGGTCATCGCCTTTTCCTCGTTACATCAAGATTGACGTCGAGCTGCATTTTCCCGGCCATTTCTACCAGCCTGAGCCGCTTCATGTGCCCGATAAGTTGCCGCAAAGCCTCATTGACGACAGCGGTCTTGGTGCTTACTCCAGTCCACTGCATGGCTTCACCTATCAATTCATCGTTTAAATTCAGTGTCGTTCTCATGCATACAATATAAAGAAAATAGAGCATATTGTCAAGTTTGGCGCGGCACATGCGCCTGGCGCAGGGAGGCTGATGCCTGGGGCTTTGGGGGGGCGCAATGCCTGGGTTTGATTTGATGCGGGCGGTTCAGCCCCGGGGCGCCATTGCCGGGTCCAGGGGTTTGCCGTTGTGGTACACCATGAAGGTGAGCCGGCTCTTTCCGCTCACGCTGTCCACGCCGGTTTTGCCGAGCACGTTCCCGGCGTTGACGGAGTCGCCCTTTTGCACGGCGATGCTGGAAAGACCCGTGTACACGTACACGTAGCCCGTGCCATTCTGCACGAACACCACCTGGCCGAAGCCCCGGTATGCGCCGCTGAACATCACGGTGCCGCTCGATATAGAAGTGACTTCCTCGTCCTTCCGGGCCTCCAGTTGGACCCCGGAGATTTTTCCCGCCACATAGGTCACGGCGGAAGCTTTTACCGGCCACAGGGGGGACGAGGCGGCGAGGGTGTCGCTCCCGGGGCGCGGCGGCGTCCCCCGGACCGTGAGGGATTGACCCTCCCGGATTGTGTCGCTCTGGAGACTGTTCAGCTTTTTCAGGGCCTCCACGTCCATGCCGAATTTACCGGCAATGCCGTAGAGGGTGTCCCCCGGGGCGACCACATACCGTGATGGAATGAGGAGCTTTTGCCCCTCCCGCAGGGTTGCTTCCTTTTTTATGCCGTTTTCCCGGCAGAGTTCTTCGATTGAAACCGAGTACATCCTTCCGATGGACCAGAGGTTTTCCCCCCTTTGGACGGTGTGTTCCTCAGTGAATGCCGGGGAGAGGAAGAAGACGGCCGCAGCCGTTGTTAACATCCGTGTTACAAATTTTCTGCGTTCCATACCGGCTAGAGTATCGGCGTCTTTAAAGTCAAACTTTAGCAAAAACCGCCATGACCGCGTTGGTTTTTTTGTCCCGCAGCCCCGGAAGGAGCCGGACGGACACCAGGGTCCCGGAAACAGGGGGATTGACGGAGCCGGGCAGCTCCACCAGGGTGAGCCCCGCCTCGGAACACCCGTAAAGTCCGGCCCGGCCCCCGGGCAGCCTGATGACATCCGCGGTTATCCGCGCCGGGAGGGGGCCGCCTTTTGCCGGGCCTCTGGAGTCTTCTTCGCGCCCGGCGCCGAAGGCCGCAAAGGAGAGGGCCGCCCGTTCCTTGGGAAGCCCCGCCTCATCCGAGAGGGACCGGAGCCGATCGGGCGCGTCCGCCGAAGAAAACACGAAGTGGCACCACTTGCCCCCCCGCCCGCCGTCCATGGGACAGGGGCCCGAATGAACACAGGGCGCAATGGGGGAAAACCCCCTTTCCAGGAGACAGCCCCGGAGGAAGTGCAGGAACCTGGCCGGCCTGGGTGTGCCCGGCTCGATCACCAGGAGGGAGGCGTCCCCCCGGAGACGGGAACACAGACGCCCGGCGGCCCGGCCGGCCGCGTCCTCCAGGGGCGTCCGTGTGCGGTCGATTATCTCGTTGAACACATTCGCCGCCACGAGGAGATTCGCCTTCTGCCGCAGGGGAGTCTCCGGGCCGCCCTGCACACGGAGGATCCGCCATTCCCCCTTGCCCCGCATCTCCATCATCCGGGCCTGGAGGGCGAAGAAAAGCTCCTCCCCCCGTTCCAGAATCTGCCGGGACCGGTCGACGCAGTACCAGGTGATGTTTTTGTCCCTGAGGGCCGGACGGGCCAGGTAGAGGGCGCTCACCGCCGTAAGGGGCCCGGACCCGATGTCGACACAGACCCCGCCCTCAGGCACGGGGAAGGCCTCCTCCGGCAGGGCCGCAAAGAGCCGGGTGAGTCTGAGGAGATTCCACCAGTGGTAGTACCGGACGTAGGCGGCCCCCTGGGCGGGGTCGTTCAGGTAGCCCATCCTCCGGGTTCCCCGCTCGCCCGTGAACGCCCGTGCCAGGGCGCGGATCTCCTGGGGGAGCCGGCGCTCCTTCCTGACCGGAACCCGCCACACGCTCCGAATCACCTCGTCGTAGGAGGCGAGAATTTGCCGGGCCTCCGGGGGCGGCGGGGCGAAGACGGCCTCAGTCATCCTGCCAGTCCAGGGACGGCCCCTCCGTGTCCGGGGACGACACTTCGGTATCCGGGAACAACCCCTCCGTGTCCGGGGAAGACTCTTCCGTGTCCAGGGATGACCACTCCGGGGCCGGGGACGACACTTCGATGTCCGGAAACAACCCCTCCGTGTCCAGGGATGACACCTCCGTGTCCGGGAACACCCCCTCCATGTCCAGGGGTGACACCTCCGTATCCGGAGATGCGCCCTCCGTTTCCGGGAATGTCTCCTCCGTATCCGGGGATGTCTCCTCCGTGAGCCCGTGGTAGAGGTCCATCATGCCCGCCCGAAGCTCCCGCACCTGCCGGAGCAGGGTGAAGGCCGCCCCGGAGGGGTCCTCCGACAGGGAGGCTTCCCCCGCGATGAGGGCGTCCCTGGCGCCTTCTATTGTGTATATTTTGTCCTGAATCAGGTGCTTCAGCCGGGAGAGGCGTTCCACGTCCCGGAGGGTGTACCGCCGCTTGCCCGAATCGTCCTTCTGGGGGCCGATTCCCGGCATCACGGTCTCCCAGTAGCGGATGACATGGGCCTTTACCCCGAGGACCGCCTCGACTTCGCCTATGCCGTAGGTCTTCATTGAGCCCTCCGTTCTTTTTCCAGGTCTTCCCACTTTTTGCGGGACCCCCGCAGTTCCAGGAGCACCGGGATGTTGTCGAACCCCAGGGTTGAGCGCGTCCTGTTGGTGATGTAGGCGAGGTAGCTCTGGGGCACCGCCTCGGGCCTGGATGCGAAGATGATGAAGGACACGGGGTTGGCCCCCCGCTGGACCGCGTATTTGAGGGCGAAGTGACTCACCCTGCTCGCCGGGGGCGGGTACGCGGCCACCCAGTCCTTGAGGGCCCTGTTCAGGGCGCCGGTTTCGATCCGCCGGGTCAGTTGGCCGTGCAGGGTGAGCGCCGTGTCCAGGAGGGCCTTGACGCCGGTTCCGTCCCGGGCGGAAATCGCCAGGACCGGGGCCCAGTCCATGTGGGCGAACATCACCCGGATGTCCTTTATTTTTTGGGAGAGGAATTTTTTGCTTTTGTCCTGGGTGTCCCACTTGTTGAACACCAGGATGATGCCCCGCCCCTTTTCCGAGGCCAGGGCGGCTATCTTTTTGTCCTGCTCCGTGAGCCCCTCCTCCGGGTCAATCAGCAAAAACACCAGGTCCGCGCTCTCCAGGGTCTTGATGGCCCGGTTCACCGAGTAGTATTCCACGTCCTCCGTTACCCGGGCCCTGCGCCGGATTCCCGCGGTGTCCAGGATGCGGAAGTCCCTCCCCCGGTAGGTGAAGGCCCCCTCCACCACGTCCCTGGTGGTGCCGGCCTTATCGCTCACGATGGACCCTTCCGACCGGGTGAGCCGGTTCGCCAGGGTGGACTTTCCCGTGTTGGGCCTCCCCATGATGGCGATTCTGACGGGGCCTTCGGTTTGACCCTCGTCCTCCTGGACCCGAGAGAAGTCCAGGGACGACACGACGGCCTCCCCCAGGGCGGCCAGGTTGTCCCCCCGCTCGGCGGAAATCTGGAAGAGGTTTTTAAAGCCGAACCGGGCGAAGTTCCAGGATTCCTCCGCGAGCCGCCCCCCCTCGGTCTTGTTCACCGCAGCGGTCACCTTGCCCCAGTAGGGCCGCAGGGCCGCAAGGAGCTCCTCGTCCTCCGGGGTGACGAGGCCCGCCTCAAGGAGGAGGAGCACACACTCCGCCTCGTGTATGGCGTCGAAAGCTTTCTTTTTGACCGCCCCGTCCAGTTCGGCATCCAGGGGGTCCCGCTCCCCTCCCCCCGCCAGGGTGAAACCCCCGGTGTCCATCACCCGCAGGGGCTTCCCCGCAATCCAGGCGACCCCCTCCACGGGATCCCTGGTGACTCCCGGCGCGGGGCTCGTGATCGCCCGCTTGGAGCGGACCAGGCGGTTGAAGAGGGTTGATTTTCCCACATTGGGCCGCCCCACGATCACCATGAGGGGTAAATTTTTATACCGTTTTTCCGTATCAAAGGTCATAGGCGCTCCTGAGGGCTTCCGGGGCGCTCCCCGCGGCGAGGAGCCCTTTGTAGAGCTTCCTCACCGTGCCGAAGCTGCTCGTGCCCCTGTGGACGGCCAGGGCCTCCCTGGCAAGGAGGGCCAGGTCCGGGGACGAAAGGAGGGAGAGGGTGTGTTTTATCCGGGGAATCAGGGGGGCCGCCATGCTGAGGGAGTCGATTCCAAGACCCGCCAGGAAGGCCGCCCCCTCGGGCGCTCCGGCCATTTCGCCGCACACGGAGACGGGAATCCCCGCGGCCAGGGCGTTTCCCGCGGTTATCTGAATCATCCTGAGGACCGTCAGGTGGTATTCGTCGTAGAGGGAGGACACGGCGGGGTTTTCCCGGTCGATCCCCAGGGAGTATTGGGTGAGGTCGTTGGTGCCCACGGAGAAAAAGTCACAGTGCCTGGCGAAGGCGTCCGAGGAGAGGGCCGCCGCCGGGGTCTCGACCATCATACCCACCGGGGTTTTGGGGTTGAAGGGGATGTTTTCGGCGGCGAGTTGTTTCTGCACGTTCCGAATCAACCGGCGCACCGCGGTCACCTCGGCCAGGCTCACCACCAGGGGGATCATGATGCGAAGGTTCCCGTGGACACTCGCCCGGTAGAGGGCCCGGAGCTGAATCTTGAAGAGCCCCGGACGGCGCAGGGTGAGCCTGATGGACCGCTCCCCCAGGAGGGGGTTTTCCTCGGGCGCGCCCGAGGGGGACTCCCCCAGGGACCCGACGAATTTGTCCCCCCCCGCGTCAAGGGTCCTTATGGTGACGGGCCTGCCTTGCATCACCTCCAGGACCGTTTTGTACGCCTCGTACTGTTCGTCCTCATGGACGAGCTTGCCCCCCGGGGACCGGCCCCAGGCCCTTTCGTCCATGAAGAGGAACTCCGTGCGGAAGAGGCCGATTCCGTCGGCCCCCTCCTCCAGGGCCTCCAGGGCTTCTTCGCCCTTGCCGATGTTCGCCAGGAGGAAGATCCGCCTGCCGTCCCTGGTGACACAGGGCTTGCTCCTGGAATCCCTGAACAGGGCGAGGAGCCGCTCGTCCCGCCGGCGCTGCTCCAGAAGCCCCGCCGCGGTCTGGGGGCCCGGTTCGACGTAGACCTTGCCCTCGGCCCCGTTCAGGATGACCTTGACCCCCGTGGGGATGACCCTGTGGGCATTGGGCACGGCGAACACCGCCGGAATGCCACAGGCCCTGGTCAGAATCGCCAGGTGTCCGCTCGCCCCCCCCTCCGCCAGGCAGAGTCCCCCGGGACGGCGCTTGAACAGGGCCGGCACGTCCGAGGGGCGCAGCTTTCTGGCAGCGACGATCGCGCCCTGGGGTATCCGGCCGAAGTCGAACTGCTCGTTCCCCAGGAGCTCCTGCATCACCCGGCCGAACACGTCGGTGATGTCGTCGGCCCGTTCCTCGAATACGGGATTATTCGACCCCCGCAGGATCCGGGTGGTGGCCCCCAGGTGGCGGTCCAGGGCGTACTCGATGTTCAGCCCGGACTGTTCAAAAAACACCCGCAGGCTGTCCCGGAAGACCGTGTCCTGGAGCATCATGCGGTGGCTCTCGAAGATCAGCCGCCCCTCGCCGGAGGTGCGCAGAAGCTCCGCCTCCAGGGCTTCCCCCACGGTTTTTACGGCCCCCAGGAAGCGCTCCCAGTCCTTTTCGGCCTCCCCGGGGCCCAGGGCGTATTTGGGGATGGTGTATTCCGGCCTGTCCGGGATGACGAAGGCGTCCCCGGAGGCGATGCCGCCGAAGATCGGGATCCCTGTGATAATCCGCATGGCGGTTTTCAGTATACCCGCGCCCAGGCGGGTTGTCAAACTTGGGATAAGTTGTTATGATGAACAGAATGGTCAAGAAAAGCAAAAAAAAGCGGACAGGAACGGCCCTGGCGGCTTTCGTCTGGATCCTGGGATTCCTCGTCATCGCCGGGGCGTTTTTTATCAAACGTGAAGACATCCTCACCACCCTAAAGACCACGGGTTTTTTCCAGAAAATCGGCGTCAAGGAGCCGGAAATCGTGTCCAAGCACGAAGCCAGGGACAATCCCCCCAGGGCGCCGGAGCCGGCCCCCGGAAAAGCCCCCCTCCCGGCGCAAGCTCCCCCGGCGGAGGCTCCCGGACCAGAGCCCGCGCCGGTCAAGGTCGCCCCGGTTCCGGGGGAAGCCGCGCCCCAGGCCCAGGATTCGGCCTTCCAGGGCATAAAGCTCTGGTTTGTGGCGGTGGAAGGGGACGGGGGGATAATCCGGAAGGAGGTCTCCCGGCAGGTTCCCCGGACGGGCGCGCCCCTTACGGCGGCAATCCAGGCCCTGCTGGCGGGCCCCACCGCCGCCGACCGGGAGAAGGGCTGCATCACCCTTATCCCCGAGGGCGCAAGGCTGCTCTCCGCCTCGGTGAACGGCACGGTGGCCACCCTCAACTTCAGCGACGAGTTCCAGTACAACAAGTACGGCGTTGAAGGGGCCAGCGGCAGCCTGATGCAGGTGGTGTATACGGCCGTCCAGTTTTCCACCGTGGACAGCGTCCAGTTCCTGATCGAGGGGGAACGGATCGAATACATCGGCAGCGAGGGTGTGTGGATAGGCTCCCCCAGGACCGCCGAGAGTTTCAGGCAGAATTTCTAGTCCCCCTGGGCTTGACGGGTCGTAAAAAAAACTTTACCATGTCTTTCATGTTGAGCGGAGTTCGTCGCGCCTTGTTGGCGCTTGCCTGCGGGACACTGTTTTTTTCCTGTTCCTCCACACAAAAAGCGGTTATGAATTCGGTTTCGGATATGCTCTCCGGGTACACCGCAAAGGGCGCCCCGGTCAAAAAGGGCAAACAGGCCGGGCCCGACCCGACCCTGGCTCTTACGGGGGAGACCGATGTGCAGCTTGTGGCCGATTTTTTCCCCACGGCCATTAAGCTCTACGAGGTGATCTATTTTCAGAATCCAACCCACGGGGGCATGGCGGTTATGACCGGTTCCCTCTATATTATGTATGCCAACGCCTTTATCCAGGCGGAGGCTGAACGGCTCCCGGTGTCAAAATTCGATGTCCAGGACGCCGCGTTCAGGCGGGCCAAGGGGTTCTACCTCCGGGGAAGGAACTATGTGCTGGACGCCCTGGACCGCAAATACCCCGGTTTCAAGGCGAGCCTCCTGAGCGGGGATGAAGAAAAAACCGCGGGGGCGGTGGAAAAGCTCAAAAAGGACGACGTGAACGCCGCCTACTGGCTCGGCGCGGGCTGGCTCGGGGCTCTGTCCCTGGACAAGGGGGATTCGGAGCTCCTCTCCACCGTGCAGGGGCCCGTGATGGTTCTGGAAAAAGCCGCGGCCCTGGACCCTTCGTACAACCACGGGGCCATCTGGGACCTCCTCCTCTCCTTTCATGGAGGGGGCGCGGCGGACTTCGGGGGGGACCCCTCCAGGGCGGAGGAGTGTTTTCAGGCGAGCATCAATGCTTCCGGGGGAAAGCTGCCGGGGCCCTACATCGCCTGGGCGGAATCCGTGTGCGAGTCCCAAAACGATGCGGCCGGGTTTGAGGAAAACCTCAAGGCCGCCCTGGCGATCAACCCGGACGACATCCCCGAAGCGCGGCTTGCCACCACCATTGCCCAGCAGAAGGCCCGGTGGCTCCTCGAGAACAAGTCACTTTTCTTTATCGAATGGTAAACCAGGAGGAATAGGTTGAAAAAATTGTTTGTAACCCTGGGCGCGGTTGTTATGTTCTGCGCCCCCTTTGCTGCCGCCCAGAAAATCGTCTACAAGGTCGCCTCCGTAGCGCCCAAGCAGTCGCCCTGGGATGTGGAGCAGAAAAAGCTTGCCCAGGAGTGGGGCGAGATAACCGGCGGGGACGTGGGCATACAGTTCTATGACGCCGTTTCCCAGGGCGGGGAAGAGGGTATCCTCCAAAAAATCCGCGCCACCAGGCCCGGCCAAAAGCCCCCCCTGGACGGGGCGGTGTTCACCAATATCGGTATGCACATGCTGGCGCCGGAAACCCACATTATGACCTTCGTCACCCCGTTTTTGTTCCGAAACCAGGACGAGGTGGACTATGTGCTGGAAAAATGCACCCCCATGTTCAACAGGGCCGTCAAGGACGCGGGGTATGTGATTCTGGGCTGGTTCAGCGTGGGCTGGATTTACTTTATGACAAAAAAAGAAGTGCGCACCCCGGAGGCCCTCAAGGAGGTCCGCCTGGCCCTGGGGGGAATCGGAGCCGACAGCATCACCTACACCTTCAAACAGGCGGGGTTTAAAACGGAAAACGTGCCCGCGGACAAGCTCCGCCAGAGCATACGGAGTCCCGGAGGCGTGGAGGGCGTATTCACCGTGCCCATGTACGGGTATGCGACCCAGTTTTACAAATCCCTCCCCTACATCATCGACGCGCCCATCTGTCCCATCTACTCGGCCTTTATCATTTCGGAAAAGGCCTGGAGTCAAACCCCCGACAGGTACAAGGAACGGCTGATCAAAGCGGCCCAGGAGGCGGAGCGGGGTTTCGTCCGGGTGCAGAAGGAGAACGACCGGGGGAATATCGACTTAATGGTCAAGCAGGGGTCAATCCTCGTCAAGCCGACTCCCGCGGAAATGGCCCATTGGGAAGCGGTTTTTACGGCGGACATCAAGCGGGTAGCTGAATCCGGTGATTCCGTCATAGACGCGCAATTTTTGGGGGAGGTAAAAAAAATGCTGGAGGAATACCGCGCCGCCCATCCGGGCGCGGGAAATTAGCCCATGCGGAGTATAGCCAAAAAACTGACGGTCCTCCTGTGCGCCCTGATCTCCCTGCTTCCCCTGGTCTTTCTGCTGATTCAGGACGGCCTTCACATCGCCGTATATGACGCCGACGCCATCAGGGCAAACCTGCTGTTCATTTTCGGCTGTATCTCCGCGTGTATCACCTGGGACAAGAACAAACACATCAGCCTGGCCTCCCTGACGGACAAGCTTCCCCAGGGGCTCCGGACGGCGGTCGCCATGGTGCGGGAATACGCGATCGCCGCCGTAGTGGTGGCGCTGTTTTTTGCCGCCTTTTCCCAGATGTTCTCCGCCTTTTCCCCCGGGACTACAGTCCTGGGCATACCCCTCCGGGCCGTGTTCGCCCTGCTTCCCGCTGCTTACCTGGTCATACTGGTCCTGCAATTCCTCGCTGCCTCCCGGAGGATTCCCCTGGTTCTGGGGTGGCTCACGGGCCTGATAATCGCCTCGGGCCCCATGGCCGGGGTAATCTATTCCCTCTTCGGCATTTTCCCCGAACCCCTGAGCGTCCTTTTTGAAAAATGGTGCGCCCTTTCCGGCGCGGGGACGGTCCCCCTCATCCTGATTTTTGTGTTCCTGGCCTTTTTGGGGGTGCCCCTGTTCGTGGTGCTCAGCGCCATAGGGTACATCGCCTTTTCCCAGGGGGGCGGCTATGTGGAGGTGCTCTCCCTGGAATTTTACACCATCCTCATCGACAAGAGCATCTCCGCGATCCCCCTGTTTACGATAACCGGTTTCGTGCTTTCCAGGGGCAGCGCGGGACGGCGGCTGGTCGATGTGTTCCGGGCCCTCTTCGGCTGGTTCCGGGGGGGCACGGTGGTGGCGGCCATCGTGGTGGCAACCTTCTTCACCACCTTCACGGGGGTTTCCGGGGTCACCATCCTGGCCCTGGGCTCCCTGCTCACCATCATCCTCACCGGTTCGGGCTATGCCAGGGACAAGGCCCACTCCCTCATCGCGGCCTCCGGGGCAATCGGCCTGCTCTTTCCCCCCAGCGTCGCCATCATCATGTACGGCACCACGAATTATTTTTCCGTGGATGTGTTCGACCTTTTTAAAGGCGCCGTCATTCCGGGGTGCCTCCTTGCCCTGGGCACCATTGCCCTGGGGTTCTTCTTCGACACGGCAAAGGTGCGGCCGCAATTTTCCCCAGGGACAGCCCTGGAAGCCCTCAAGCAGTCCGCCTTCGAGCTGCTCCTTCCCGTGTTTATCAGCCTGGGGTTCTTTTCCGGCTTTTTCGACCTGGCCCAGAGCGCGGCCTTTTCGGTGCTCTACGCGGTTGTCCTTGAGGTCTTCGTCAGGAAGGATTTTTCCTTAAAAGACCTCGGCGCCTGTATCCTCGAAAGCATCCCCGTCTCCGGGGGTATCCTGATGATTCTGGCCTCGGCCAGGGGGCTCTCGTATTTCATGCTCGACGCGAATATCCCGGAAATCCTCTCCGAGTGGGTGCGGACCTTCGTCAGCTCCCGGATAGTCTTCCTGCTCCTGCTCAACGCCCTGCTCATCGTCGTGGGCTGCCTCATGGATATTTATTCGGCGATTCTGGTGGTGTCCCCCCTGATCATCCCCATCGCGGAATCCTTCGGCATCCAGCCGGTCCATGCGGGGGTGATTTTCCTTATGAATATGCAGCTCGGGTTCCTGACTCCCCCGGTGGGGATGGACCTCTTCATCGCCTCCTACACCTTCAACATTCCGGTCGGCAAGGTGATACAGGGCATAATCCCCTATTTGATCGTCCAGGCTTGCGTACTCCTGCTCATAACCTATGTCCCATGGTTTTCAAGCGTCCTTTTGTAATCCTGTTCCTGGGGGCGTTCCTTTCGTGCTCGCAAAAAGACACCGGGCAGCCTCCGGAGGCGCAGCCACCCCAGGAAGACCGGTCCGTCCATGGGGCGGAGCTTGACCGGGAGGGGGCTCTCCTTGCGCTTTTTTCTTCCCTGTCGGAGACTCAAAAGCTAAGCCAGCTCTTCCTGGTGAACCTTGAGGGGAACAGGGCCTTCCGGCCCGTTGAATTCGATTCCCAGGGGAAGGCGGCGATTCCCGGGGGCTACCTGCTCTTTTCATACAACATCGCGGACACGGCGGAGGGGACCGCGGCCTTTACCGCTTCTATCCGGGACTACTGCGCGGACCATGGCGCCGTCCCCCCCTACCTGGCGATCGACCACGAGGGGGGAACCGTGAACCGGCTGCGGAATCTCCCCTCCGGCGGCCAGAAGGCTCCCCTCCCCTCCGCCAGGGCCGTCTCCGCCCGCTATTCCCCGGAGGAGGCCATGAAGCTCTACGCCGCCCAGGGGGCGCTCCTCCGTTCCCTGGGAATCCAGGTGAATCTGGGGCCCGTGGCGGAAATGGTGACTTCAAAAAACAAGGACTTCCTGGGAACCAGGAGCTACGGCGGTCTTGAGGAGGTCCTCGCCTATGGGGGAAGCGCGATTCAGGGTTTCCAGGACGCCGGGGTGGCCTCGGTGGTCAAGCACTTCCCCGGCAACACCAACGCGGACCCCCACACGGGGCTTCCGGTAATCAACGTAGGCGGCGCGGCCCTGGAATCGGATTACCTCGCCCCCTTCCGCCGGCTCCTTTCAGGCCCGGGGCAGGACGCGGCCGGGGTGCTGATGAGTCACGCGGTCGTAAAGGGGGTTGATAACGACAGGCCCGCCTGTCTTTCCCGGTTCTGGGCGACCTCCGTGCTCAAGCGGGCCCTGCACTTTAAGGGTCTCGTGGTGTCGGACGATCTCTACATGGGCGCCCTGACAAAAAACGGCTACCCCAGCGAGGCGGCCGTGGTAGCCGCTGTGGATGCCGGGGTAGACGTGCTCATGATTTCGGAAAAAAAGTTTTTGCCCGCCCTGGGGGCCCTCAGGAAGCGGGCCGGGGAGGACCCCCTGTTCGCCGCCCGGCTCGAGGAATCCGCCCTCAAGGTGCTCCGGTTCAAGGCGGACTGGGGGGTACTGGAAGCGCCGGAAAAACGCCCG